>NZ_JBFAVI010000041.1:0-46094 GCF_040679695.1 Micromonospora sp. NPDC052213 | reverse complement strand
GACCGCCTCGCCGGAGCGAGGCGGACCATTCGTGTTGTAGCCCCGACCGGATTCGAACCGGCGCTACCGCCTTGAGAGGGCGGCGTCCTGGGCCGCTAGACGACGGGGCCAAGACTTTCCCTGCTTCCACCGCCCCTGCGAGCGGTGCCGCTGTAGTCTAGCGGCGTCCCCTGAGGGGGCCGGCACCGGGTCGGGCGGGGCGCGCGGGCCTCCGCGACGCCGGGGTGCCGGGCGGCCGGCACGCGGTCGCCGGAGGAAACCGGGCAGAGACGGCCGGGCGGGCAGGATCGGCGAAGACCGGGCGGGTGGCACCGGACCCGGCCGGGAACGCGAAACGGCCCGCCTCACCAGGATGAGACGGGCCGATCATGCTGTAGCCCCGACCGGATTCGAACCGGCGCTACCGCCTTGAGAGGGCGGCGTCCTGGGCCGCTAGACGACGGGGCCAGAACTTCCTTGCCACACCGCTCTCCCGAGCGGCGCTGCTGGACTCTATCAGAGAGAACCTCCGACTCCCTGACGGGAATCGGAGCTGCTCTCCATCGAGATCCAGCGCCCGAGGCTCTCTCGAACCTCGGCTGCGCTGGGGTACCAGGACTCGAACCTAGACTAACTGAACCAGAATCAGTCGGGCTGCCAATTACCCCATACCCCATTGGCCCCTTGCGGCGCCGGGAACAAACTTTACCCTCCCGGTGCCGACAGGCCAAATCGACCCCCCGGAACCGCCTCTGAGCTGCGAAAACCGGACCTCGACCCGGATCAGGCGACGGGCACCACCGGATTGGTCAGCTCCCCGATCCCCTCGATCCGCACGGTGACCGTATCCCCGTCCGTGAGCGGGCTAACCCCCGCCGGCGTGCCCGTGAGCACCACGTCGCCGGGGAGCAGCGTCATCACGTGCGAGACGTACGACACCAGGGCCGGCACGTCGAAGACCATGTCCCGCGTACGGCCGAGCTGGCGGACCTCCATCTCCTCGGGATTGCGACCCACCTCACACCGGACCTCCAGGTCCCGCACGTCGAGCCCGGTCGTGATCCACGGCCCGATCGGGCAGAACGAGTCGAAGCCCTTGGCGCGGGTCCACTGGCCGTCGGAGCGCTGGAGATCCCGGGCCGTGACGTCGTTGGCGCAGGTGTAGCCGAAGATGGCCCGCTCCGCGGCGGCCCGGTCGGCGCGCCGGGCGCCCGGCGCGCCGATCACCACCGCCAGCTCCGCCTCGTGCTCGACGTGCTTGGAGAAGATCGGCAGCCGGATCGCGTCGCGGGGCCCGATCACCGACGTGGACGGCTTGAGGAACAGCAGCGGCTCCTTCGGCACCTCGGTGCCGTGTTCGGCGGCGTGCTCGGCGTAGTTGCGCCCGACGCAGACGACCTTGCTGGGCAGGATCGGCGAGAGCAGCCGGACGTCGGAGAGCGCCCAGCGGGCGCCGGAGAACTGGATCTGGCCGAACGGGTGGCCCTCGATCTCGGCGACGGTCAGGCCCTGCGGGCCCGCCTCCGGCTCGCCCTCGACGACCCCGAACGACATTCCCTTGGCATGAGCAAAACGAGCGATACGCACCAGGCCAATCTAGTCCCGGACGACCCGCACGCCGGCCCAGGCCACGACCCGCCCCAGGCGGATCCCGGCCGGCGGGCAGCAGCGCGGCGGCGCGCCGCCCGGCCCGAGGCGCCGTAGGCGCGCCGTCCGGCCCGCGCGCCCTGGCACCGACCGGCCCGCGCAGCCCCGGGCGTGCCGCCGGGACCGCGCACCCTACGCCACGTTGCGCGTCCCGGGGCGGACTTCGCGACTTCGTACCCGCCCGGCGTCGCCCCGCCCCTAGCGTCGGCTCCGGAGGTTCGTTCGTATGCCTGCATCGACACGACACCACAGGGCCCTCGCAGTGTTCGTCCACTGCCTCGGCATCCTCGCCGCCGCGCCGGCACTGCCCACGGCGGCACCACCCGCGGCGGCCGCGCAGCCACCACCGGCGGCGGCCGCGCAGCCACCACCGGCGGCGGCCGCGCCGACCCCGGCGCCGGCGATGCCGTCGGTGCCGCCCGCGGTGCCCACCCCGACCCGGGCCGCCCCGCCGGTGGCGAAGCCGCCGGTCACGGTGGCGGTGGCGCCGGAGAGCACGCCGGCACCGCGCTACCGGATCCAGGTCCGCAACGCCGGCAACACGCCGGTGGACACCACCGTGCGGCAGGAGCTGCCGCCCGGCGCCTCGGCGACCGCCATCACCACCGGCGGCCGGGCCACCCGCGCCACCGGCCAGTCCGCCACCGCGGTGACCTGGCAGCTCAAGCTGCCCGCCCGCAGCACCACCACCCTGGGCACGACGCTGACCACGGCCGCCCCGGACCGGCCGCTGACCGCGCCGGCCTGCGCCTTCGCCCGCGACGGCAGCCGGCCGTACGACTGCGCGACGGCGACCTGGAACGCGGCCGCGCCGGCGGCGGCAAAGGAGACCCCGGAGACGCCGGCGTGGCGTCGGACGCCCGTGCTGCTGGCCGGGCTGGCCGCGGTGGCGGTGGCGGTGCTCGCGCTCGGCGGCGTCTGGACGTGGCGGCGGCGACGCCGCCGGCCCGTCGCCGCGGCCCTCGCGCCCGGCGGGCGGGGGACCGTCTACCCGCGGCCCGCCACGCCCCGGCCGGCGCAGACCCGCCGCACGCCGTCCGTCTGGCTGATCGTGCCGGTGGCCGCCGCGGTGCTGGCCGGCACGGTGGGCACCGCCGCCTGGACGGCCACCCGGGAGGTCGCGGCCATCGACACCGACAGCCAGCCGACCAGCGGCGCGTGGATCGGCCGGGGCACCAACGGCGCCATCGGCGAGCCGCTGCGCGAGTCGGCGTTCGAGTTCACCGTCTTCCGGGTCGCGTGCGAGCCGGGCCGCGGCGCGCGGCAGTGCCAGGCCACGATCGGGGTGCGCAACCTCACCCCGGAGAAACAGAGCTGGCACGGCCGCCTGCAACGGGCGTACCTGCCGGACGGCAACTTCGTCAGCACCGACGAGCAGGCCACCCGGGCCGCCAACCAGGGCCGCGACGTCTTCGCCCAGCCGATGGCGGGCGGCAGCCGGATGGTGCTGCCGCTGGTCTTCACGGTCGACGGGCAGGCGCCGCCGGAGCAGTTGGAGCTGCGCAGCGGGGTGTTCTCCGCCGGGGTCCGGGTGGACGTGCCCTGACCGGCGGCGGGGCGGCGGTCGTACCCTGGGTCCGTGACCGCCGCCCTCGCCCCGACCGCCGTGCTCGACGCGGCGTGCTGGCGGGCCCGGCGCCGGGCGCACGAGGAGCGGGTCGACGCCTGGCTCACCCCGCACCTGGCGCGCCGCCGCCGGGGCGGGAAGCACCCGGTGGAGGACTTCCTCTTCACCTACTACTCGCACCGGCCGGCCCAGCTGCGCCGGTGGCACCCGGGGGCCGGGGTGGCGCTGCGCGACGCGGACCCGGCCGAGTTCGGCCGGGACTACCGCGCCACCGCCACCGGGGTCACCCTCGACACCGAGGGGGTACGCGCGCGGCGCGCCGAGTCGGTCGAGTGGATCCGGACGCTGCTGGTGGCGACCGCCGGCCGGCCGGCGCACCTCGGCTGTTTCGGGATGCACGAGTGGGCCATGGTCTACCGGCAGACCCAGGCGGAGGTACGCCACAACGCCTGGCCGCTGCGGCTGAGCCCGGAGCGGACCGCGGCCGTGGTGGAGGAGCGCGGGGTGCGGTGCAGCCACTTCGACGCGTACCGGTTCTTCACCGCGCCGGCCCGGTCGTTGAACCTGCTCACCCCGACGCGGGAGACGCAGCACGCCCACGAGCAGCCGGGCTGCCTGCACGCCAACATGGACCTCTACAAGTGGGCGTACAAGCTGTCGCCACTCGTGCCCGCCGAACTCGTCGCGGACTGCTTCGAGCTGGCCAGGGAGATCCGCACCCTGGACATGCGGGCCTCCCCGTACGACCTGTCCGACCTGGGCTACCCGCCGGTGCGGGTCGAGACCCCGGAGGGGCGGGCCGAGTACGCCGCCGCGCAGCGGGGGTTCGCCGACCGGGCCGCCGTGCTGCGAGCCCGGTTGCTGGACGCCCTGCCGGCGTAGATCCGCCGGTCGCGGCCCTCCGGCCCCTCGGCCGCCCTGCCCGCCGGTCGCCGCGGTCGTCCGTCAGTCGCCGTCGACGCGGCGGTCGCGCTTGCGCTGCGACTGGCGCTTCTTCTCGGCCAGCCGGCGTTCCTTGGCCCCGCGCGAGGGCCGGGTCGGCCGGCGGGGCGGGGGCGGCGGGGCCGCCGCCTCGCGCAGCAGCGCGACCAGCCGTTCCCGGGCCGCCTCCCGGTTGGCCAACTGCGCCCGGTGCTCACTGGCGGTGACGGTCAGCACGCCGTCGACGAGCCGCCCGGCGAGCCGGTCCAGCGCCCGCGCCCGCAGCGATTCGGGCACCCCGGGCGAGGCGCCCAGGTCGTAGCTCAGCTCGACCCGGGAGTCGGTGGTGTTGACGCCCTGGCCGCCGGGGCCGGACGAGCGGGAAAAGCGTTCCCGCAGCTCAGCGGCGGGGACGACCCACCGGTCGGTCACCCGCAGTCCGTCGTCCACACCCCGAGGCTAACGCCCCGGCGAGGTGCTCGGGGTGGCGGACGGGCTCGGGGTCGGGCCGGGTGGCGCGGGCTCGGCGTCGGAGTCGACGGCGGCGTACGCGACCGCCCCGACGAGCAGCAGGGCGATCACCCCGATCTTCGTGGTGGCCACCTTGATCAGCAGCCACGCGGTGCGCCGGGCACCGGGCACGGTCTTCTTGACGGTCTGGTAGTCGGCCCACCCGCGTCGCGCCCGGGCGTACGCCGACCCGACACCGGTTCCGATGATCAGGCCCGCCAGCAGGAGGGCCACGATGACAGGACGCTCCACCCACGCCAGTATCCACACTCAGCGTGATATTTCCATTGTCCGATCATTCCGCGCCGGGTATCCGACAGTTCTCACGTTCCCACCGCGGCCCGGGCGGGCATGAGGGCAGCTCAGCCGCCCTTTCCGATGATCGTGTCGGCGGTCTTCTGCACCTGTTCGATGGGGATGGCGAAGCCGATCCCGATGGAGCCGTTGCCGTCGATGGTGGCGATCGCGGTGTTCACCCCCACCACCTCGCCGCGCGCGTTGACCAGCGGGCCGCCCGAGTTGCCCGGGTTGATGGAGGCGTCGGTCTGCACCGCGGTGTGCCGGTTGTCGCCGAGGCGCACCTCCCGGTCCAGGGCGCTCACGATGCCGGCGGTGACGGTGCCGGCCAGCCCCAGCGGCGAGCCGACCGCCAGCACCGGCTCGCCGACCCGGGTCGACCCCGGCTTGGCCAGCGGCAGCGCCGCCAGGCCGGCCGACGGGGGCACCCGGAGCACCGCGAGGTCGCTGCGCGGCTCCCGGCCGACCACCTCGGCGGCGAACCGCCGCCCGTCCGGCAGCTCCACCGTCACCGAGCCGCCACCGCCCTTCGTCAGGATGTGGTCGTTGGTGATGATGTGCTGCTGGTCGTCGACGGCGAAGCCGGAGCCGGTCGCCGAGGCCCCGCCGCCCCCCACGAGCACCGAGACGACCCCCGGCACGGTCTTCTCGGCCGCGGTCACCAGCTCCGCCGGGACCGGGGCCGCCGAGGCCGCCGCCGGGCCGGGCGCGGCGTCCCGGCTGGCCACCACGCCGCCGGCCACCGCGCCGGAGGCGGTGGACAGGGCCACCACCACCAGCCCGGCCAGCAGCCGCCCGTGCCGGCGCCACCCGGCCGGGCCACGGTCCGACCCGGGCCCGTCCCACCGGGAGCGCCCGTCCGGGTCCAGCTCCGGAGAGATGAACCAGGGGCCGCGCGGCTCGCCCAACCCGGTCTGCACTGCCATGCGTACGCTCCTCACGTGTTCTTCTCGGCGGTGGCCGTACGGGTCAGGGCAGTCGGGAGAACCAGCGCATCGAGCCGGCCGCGGCGCCCATGGCGAACACCAGTCCCAGGCCGATGAAGCGGGCCGAGACGTCCTGCCGTTCGGTGCGGTAGCCCACCGAGGTGCCGATGTCGTCGTAGACGGCACGCAGTTCGTCGCTGGTGTGGGCCTCGTGGAACCCGCCCCCGGTCTCCTCGGCGACCGCGCGCAGGGTCTGCCCGTCCACCGGCACCTGGATCGGCCGGCCGCCCCGGTCCACCGTGCCGCCGGGGGTGCCGAACGAGATGGTGTGCACCGGCACCTTCATGGTCACCGCGTCGGCCGCCGCCTCCATCGGGTCCATGCCGGAGGTGTTCGCGCCGTCGGAGAGCAGGATGATCCGGGCCGGCGGCGGGTCCTTGGCCGCCTGGCTGTCGAAGCCCTTCACCGCGCCGAGCGAGGTGCTGATGGCCTCGCCGATGGCGGTGCCCTGCACCCCGGTGGCCCCCTCGACCAGCCGCTCGACCCCCTCGTGCAGCGCCTCCCGGTCGGTGCTCGGCGGCACCAGCACCGCCGCGCTGCCCGCGAAGGCGACCAACCCGACGTTGAACTCGTCGGGCAGGCTGTCGACGAAGCGCCGGGCGGACTCCTTGGCGGCGCTGAGCCGGTCGGGTTCCACGTCGCCGGCGAGCATCGAGGTCGAGACGTCCACGGCCACCATCACCGTCGCCCGCTCGCGGGGGACCCGCACCTCCGCCGTCGGCCGGGCGAAGCCGACCACCAGCAGCGCCAGCATGGCGAGGAAGAGCCCGGCCGGCAGGTGCCGCCGCCAGGTCGGCCGCTGCGGCGCGACCCGGTCGAGCAGCCGCAGGTTGGTGAAGCGGACGGCGTACCGGCTGCGCCGGCGCTGCGCCAGCAGGTAGCCGACGGCCAGGGCGAGCACTCCGAGCAGCAGCCAGAGCCGGGCGGGTGACTGCCAGATCACGCCGCACCTCCCCGGGCCGCGCCCGCCGGGGCCGCCACCAGCCGCCGCTGGGCGTGCACGTGGCGCACGATGTCCGCGCTCCAGTCGCGGTCGGTACGCAGCGGCAGGTGGGTCGCCCCGCTGCGACGCAGCGCCTGGCCCACCTGGTCGCGCTGGGCGGCGGCGGCGGCCGCGTACCGCTCGCGCAGCCGGGGGTCGCCGGTCCACACCTCCCGCGTCCGGCCGGTCTCCGGGTCGACCAGGGTGATCAGGCCGACGTCCGGCAGTTCCAGTTCGCGCGGGTCGGTGACCTGCACGGCGAGCACCTGGTGCCGCACGGCGAGCCGGCGCAGGGGCGCCTCCCAGGACGGCGCGTGCCGGGGGTCGTCGGGCAGGCCGTCGAGGAAGTCCGAGACCACCACGACGAGGCCGCGCCGCAGCGCCACCCGGTGCACGGCGGCCAGCCCGTCGGCCAGGTCGGGGCCGCCGGGCGGCGGGCGGCGCTCGTCGTACGCGCTGGCGCGCGGCGCGGTCAGCAGGGCCCGGAGCAGCCCGAGCAGGTGGGTACGCCCGCTGCGGGGCGGGAAGCGACGCAGCCCGGCCGGGCCGAGCACCTGCGCGCCGAGCCGGTTGCCGACCCCGGCGGTGAGGAAGCCGACCGCCGCCACGGCCGCCACGGCCAGTTCGCGTTTGTCCAGCTCGGCGGTGCCGTACTCCATGCTGGGGCTCGCGTCCACCAGCAGCCAGGTGGTCAGCTCCCGGTCGGCGTCGACCTCGCGGACGTGCGGGACCGTGGTCCGGGCGGTCACCGCCCAGTCCATCCGGCGCACCTCGTCCTCACCGGGGCGGTACTCCCGGCTGCCGGCCGGCTCGCTGCCCGGCCCGGGGAGCAGGCCGCGGTACCGGCCGTGCAGCAGGCCGTCGAGCCGCCGGGTGACGGTCAGTTCCAGCCGGCGCAGCCGCCGGTCCGGGGCGAGGTCGGCCAGCCCCGGGTCGGCCGGCACGGACGCCGGCGCGGTGGCCCCGCGCCACCTCATGCCGCCGCCAGGTCGGTCGCGAACTCGGGGTGGCCGGTGGCGACGCGGGGCGGCGGCACCGCCTCGACCAGCCGGTGCACCAGCGACTCGGCGGACACCCCGTCGGCGACCGCGTCGAAGGAGAGCACCAGCCGGTGGGCCAGCACGTCGACGGCCAGCTCGCGGATGTCCTCGGGCAGCACGTACTCCCGGCCGCGCAGCAGCGCCTGGGCCCGGGCGGCGGCGACCAGCCCGAGCGTGGCCCGGGGGCTCGCCCCGTACGCGAGCAGCGGGGCGATCTCCGGCAGGCCGAACCGGCCGGGGTCGCGGGTGGCGAGGATGAGCCGGACGACGTACTCGGCGAGGGCGTGGTGCACGAAGACGTGGGTGGCGCGGGCCTGGAGGTCGCGCAGCCGCTGCGGGTCGAGCACCCGCCGGGCGGTGGGCCGGTCGGCGCTCATCCGGTAGAGGATGGCCAGCTCGTCGGCGTCGCTCGGGTAGTCGACCACGATCTTCATCAGGAACCGGTCGCGCTGCGCCTCCGGCAGCTGGTAGACCCCCTCGGACTCGATCGGGTTCTGGGTGGCCAGCACCAGGAACGGGTCGGGCACGGCGTAGCTGCGCCCGCCGATGGAGACCTGGCGCTCCGCCATCGCCTCCAGCAGCGCGGACTGCACCTTTGCGGGGGCGCGGTTGATCTCGTCGGCGAGCACCAGGTTGGCCATGACCGGGCCCAGCTCGATGTCGAAGGTCTCCTTCGACGCCCGGTAGATCCGGGTGCCGACGATGTCCGACGGGACGAGGTCGGGGGTGAACTGGATCCGGGAGAAGGTGCCGCCGACCACGGTGGCGAGGGTCTGCGCGGCGAGGGTCTTGGCCACCCCGGGCACGCCCTCCAGAAGGCAGTGCCCGTCGGCGACGAGGGCGGTGAGCAGGCGCTCGACGAGCCGATCCTGCCCGACGATCACGCGTTTGACCTCGAAGAGGGTCTGTTCCAGCTCGGCGGAACTCGCGTCGGGATCGGCCGGGCTGGGCACGCTGGCCAGGGTGTCCGAGATGTCCGTCACGGTGCTTGCTTCCCGTGGCGGCCCTCGGACAAACGTCGGATTATCAGCGCCTGGGCGGTCCTTACCGGCCCGAACCGGGACGAGCCTCCCGGGCCGGCAGCGACGACGCGGCCGGCCACACACTGGCGGGGGCACCCGCGTACCCGACTCGACCGCCGGTGGTCCGCCGCGTGGCGCCGGCCCCCACGGGCGGTGGGGGCCGGCGCGTCAGCGGTGCGTCAGTTGGTGATGGCCAGGTGGAAGGGCCGGTCGGACGGGCTGCCGGACGAGTTGCGGGTCTGGACGAAGACCGCGTTCGGCGTCTGGAGCCGTGGCGCCACCGAGATCTCCCCGCCCGGCGGCACGTTGTACGGGTCGGTGGTGCCGATGGTGGCCTGGTAGCCCTTCAGCGTGACGTTGTAGGTGAACAGGACCTGGTACTGCCCGGGGCCGTACCTGGTGGCGGAGACCACCTCGGGCGAGCCGCGGAGCAGCGTGCCGCCGCTGCTGACGACGGCGAAGGAGATGGTGCCCGGCGCGGTCGCCTGCGTGGACGGTCCCTGCGCCAGCGCGGCCTTGGCCTTGCGGGCCTCGGCGGGGGTCACCGCCGGCTGGGCGCCGTCGCCTGGCTGGCGGGCGGACGGCGCGGTGACCTCGGCGGGCGCCTTCGCCGCCGGCTGGGCGACGGCGATGCCGCCCCCGGCCAGGGTGAGCGCCAGGGCGGCGAAGGCCACCGCCACCGCCTTGCGTCGGAAGAGTGTGGTCATGACAGGGTCTCCCTTTTGTTGACCGTTCGGATTCGGCCGCTCCCGCGTTGCCATGGGGCGGCAGATTTCCATTCTGGGGCCGGGAAAATGAGCGACAACCGCCGGAAGCCCGCACTTCAGGCCGCACCATAGATGTTGCCGTCTCGACGATTTCCACCGGCCTTGAGCAGGTGTTACTACTCAGAGTTTCGACGTCTCAACCCACTGGAACGTAGCATCGCAAAAAGCCGGACGTCAATAGTTGATCACGCCCCACCAAATCAGTCGGCAGCCGTCGACAATTTGTGAAAAGCGAATGGCCCCGCATTCACGAATGGGCGTGACGGAGGCGACGGGGCCGCGGCGCGCGGGGGGCCGGGCTATTCTCCAGCCATGATCACGCCAGGCCCGCCCATGACCACCCGGGCGCGGGCATGACCACCGGGGCGGCGGAACGGGTGACGGGCAGCCGGGCGGGACGATCGGGCACCGCGCTCTGCTGGGCGGCCGTCGCGCCCGGGGCCGCCTGGGCAGCCCTGCGGCTGGCCGGCCTCGACCATGGGCCGCTGGTCCAACTGCTGGCCTTCACCCCGTACGTGGCCGCCGGGAGCCTGCTGCCGCTGGTGCTCGCGCTCGCCCTGCGGCGCCGGTGGCCCGCGGTGGTCGCGGCGATGGTCACGACGGCGCTGGTGGCCGTGGTCACGCCCCGGGCCCTGCCCGCCGGGCAGCCCTCGGCCGCGGGGCCGACGGTGCGGGTGCTGACCGCCAACCTGCTCGCCGGGGCCGCCGACGCGCGGGCGCTGGTCGACCTGGTCGAGCGGCACCGCGTCGACGTGCTGACCGTGCAGGAGTTCACCCCCGGGGCCGCGGCGGAGCTGGACCGGCTCGGCCTGGACCGGCTGCTCCCCCACCGGCACCTCGACCCGCAGCCGGGCACGGTCGGCTCCGGGCTCTACGCCCGGTTCCCGGTCGACGAGGGCGGCGTCCGGCGCAATCGCGGCGGTTGGGGCTTCGACCAGGCGTACGGCACGGTGACGGTGCCCGGGGCGCCGCCGGTGCGGGTCGAGTCGGCGCACCCGGCGGCGCCGTACGCGGTGGACCAGGTCGGCCACTGGCGCACCGACCTGGCCGCGCAGCCGCCCGCGACGCCGGACGGGCCGCTGCGGATCCTGGCCGGCGACTTCAACGCCACCCTCGACCACGCCCCGCTGCGCGCCCTGCTGGCCACCGGCTACGTCGACGCCGCCGACGAGGTCGGCGCCGGCCTCACCGGTACCTGGGGCCCCTACGACGGCGACCCGATCCCGCCGGTGACCATCGACCACGTGCTGGTCGACCGCCGGATCGCCGTACGGGCGGTGGCCGTGCACCGGGTGCCGGGCAGCGACCACCGCGCCGTCCTGGCCGAGCTGCGCCTGCCGGCCGGCTGACCCGCCGGCCGCCACGCTGGCCGGTGCCCGCGCGGTGTCCACCGGCGTCCGGCGTGGCCGGCGGCGCCGGGAGCGGGCCGCCTCAGACCCGGGCGCGGTCGAGGCCGTAGGTGAGGGCGTCGACGAGGGCGTGCCAGCTCGCCTCGACGACGTTGGGGTGCACGCCGACCGTGGTCCAGTCGCGGCCGTTGCGGTCGGCGGTCTCCAGCAGCACCCGCGTCACCGCTCCGGTGCCGCTGCTGCCCTCCAGGATCCGCACCTTGAAGTCGGCCAGCTCGAAGTCGCGCAGCTGCGGGTAGTGCCGGGCCAGCCCGGCCCGCAGCGCCTCGTCCAGGGCGTTGACCGGGCCGTTCCCCTCCGCGGTGGCGATCACCCGCTCCCCGCGTACGCGGATCTTGACGGTTGCCTCGGAGACCACCGCGCCGTCCTCCCGGTGCTCGACCAGCACCCGGTACGACTCCAGCGTGAACGGCCTCGGCGGCGCGGTGTCCAGCTCGGCGCGGACCAGCAGCTCGAACGAGGCGTCGGCGGCCTCGAACGACCAGCCGTCGGCCTCCAGCTCCTTGACCCGCCCGGTCACCCGGGACAGCGCCTCCGGATGGCCGGCCAGGTCCAGGCCGAGCTCGCGGCTCTTGAGCTCGACGCTGGCCCGGCCGGCCATCTCGGTGACGAGGATCCGCATGTCATTGCCCACCACCTGTGGGTCCACGTGGTTGTAGAGCAGCGGATCCACCTTGATCGCGCTCGCGTGCAGCCCCGCCTTGTGGGCGAAGGCCGCGGCCCCGACGTAGGCCTGGTGGGTGTCGGGGGCGATGTTGGCGATCTCGGCGATGGCGTGGGAGACCCGCACCATCTGCCCCAGGCAGCCCTCCGGTAGGACGGGCAGCCCGAGCTTGAGCTGGAGGTTGGCGACCACGGCGAAGATGTCGGCGTTGCCGGGGCGTTCGCCGTAACCGTTCGCGGTGCCCTGGAAGTGCCGCACCCCCGCCTCGACGGCGGCGATCGTGTTCGCCACGGCACAGGCCGTGTCGTTCTGGCAGTGGATGCCGAGCAGCTCCGGGCCCACGCCCAGCCGGGCGGTCAGGTCGGCGATGGCGGCGCTCACCTGGGAGGGCAGCATGCCGCCGTTGGTGTCGCAGAGCACGAACCGCTCGGCGCCGGCGGCGAGCGCGGTCTCCACCACGGAGGCCGTGTACGCCGGGTCGGACCGGTAGCCGTCGAAGAAGTGCTCGCCGTCGACGAAGACCCGGCGGCCCTCCGCCACCAGGTGCGCCACGGTGTCGTGGACCATCGCCAGGTTCTCCCCGGCGGTGGTGCGCAGCGCCCGCTCGACGTGCCGCAGGTCGGCCTTGGCGACCAGGGCGACCGCCGGGGTCTGCGCGTCGAGCAGACCGCGCACCTGCGGGTCGTCGGCGACCTGCACCCCGGCCCGGCGGGTGGCCCCGAACGCCACCAGCAGCGCGTGTCTCAGGTCCAGCTCGCTGCGCGCCCGGCGGAAGAACTCCGTGTCCTTCGGCACCGCGCCCGGCCAGCCGCCCTCGATGAAGCCGACCCCGAGCTCGTCGAGCAGCCGCGCCACCGCGAGCTTGTCGACCACCGAATAGCTGAGCCCCTCGCGCTGGGCACCGTCGCGCAGCGTCGTGTCGTACACCTGGAAGGTCATCAGGGATCCTTTCGAGAGCAACAAAAAGACCCCCCGCGGATGCGGGAGGTCTGCGCGCTCGGCGGAGGGGAGGCCGGCGCGCTAGGTGCGAATAATCAGGTAGGTGCTGGTCACGATCGCCACTCTGCCACCCGGGCACTGGTTTTGGGAGGCATAGTCCACATGACGGGACGGTGACGGAGGGTCGCGATACCCCGGCCGGCGCCCGCACGCGGGCGGAACCGGAAGCCGGTGATCCACTTCACAAGTAACCCGGCCGCCGCCAGGCGGAAACAGCGCTGAGGAAGTATCTGGAACCGATCCAGTTTTACCGGCCTCGTGCCACTGTCAAGGAGGACCTGTGCTCACTGTCGGTGACCGCTTCCCCGAGTACGAACTCACCGCCTGCGTGTCGCTGGACGCCGAGAAGGCGTTCGAGACGATCAACCACAAGTCCCACGAGGGCAAGTGGCGGGTCGTCTTCTTCTGGCCGAAGGACTTCACCTTCGTCTGCCCGACGGAGATCGCCGAGTTCGGGCGGCTGAACGACGAGTTCGCCGACCGGGACGCCCAGGTCCTCGGCGTGTCGGTCGACAACGAGTTCGTCCACTACGCGTGGCGCAAGGACCACCCGGACCTGCGCGAGCTGCCGTTCCCGATGCTCAGCGACATCAAGCGCGAGCTGACCGCCGCCTGCGGCGTGCTCGGCGAGGACGGCGTGGCCCAGCGGGCGACCTTCATCGTCGACCCGAACAACGAGATCCAGTTCGTCATGGTGACCGCCGGTTCGGTCGGCCGGAACGTCTCCGAGGTGCTGCGGGTGCTCGACGCCCTGCAGACCGACGAGCTCTGCCCATGCAACTGGAACAAGGGCGGCGAGACCCTGGACGCCACCAAGCTGCTCGCCGGCGCCGGGGCCTGACCGTGGGTCTGGACGCGGTCAAGGCGGCTCTGCCGGAGTACGCCAAGGACATCAAGCTCAACCTCGGCTCCACCATCGGCACCAGCACGCTGAAGCCGGAGCAGGCGTGGGGCACCGCCCTGGCCTGCGCCGTCGCCGCGCGCAACCCGGTGGTGCTGCGGGAGATCGCCGACGAGGCGGCCACCCACCTCGGGCCGGAGGCGATCGAGGCGGCCAAGGGCGCCGCCGCGATCATGGCGATGAACAACGTCTACTACCGGGCCAAGCACCTGATCGGCGACGAGCAGTACCAGTCGATCCCGGCGCGGCTGCGGATGCAGATCATCGCCAAGCCGGGCGTGGAGAAGGCCGACTTCGAGCTCTGGTGCCTGGCCGTCTCGGCCATCACCGGCTGCGGCGTGTGCCTGGAGTCGCACGAGAAGACCCTGCGGGGCGCGGGCTTCAGCCGCGAGCAGGTGCACGAGGGGCTGCGCATCGCCGCCGTCGTGCACGCCGCCGCGGTCACCCTGGACGCCCAGGCCGCGCTCGCCTGACGCGTACGCCCCGGTGGGGCGGCCGCCCCCCACCGCGCCCCCCCCCCGCCCCCCGCCCCCCCCCCCGCGGGGGCCGCGCCCCCCGCCGCCGCCCCCCCCCCACCGCCGTCTCCGGCACCGGCCCACCGCCGGTCCCCCGCCGTTTCCGGCGGCGACCGCCCGGGTAGCTCCTCCCCGGACGAGGACTCGATCCGGCGAGACGACTGGCGACAGTCGGGGCAGGAGTTGTCACATGGACAGGCTCGACCCGCACAGCACGCACGGCAGCCCGGACCCGGTGCGCCACGGCGGCCAGGGCGAGTTCGCCGGCGGCGCGCCCGCCGGCACGTTCGACCCGTGGCGCTACCGGGACACGGCGCGGGTGGCCGACGCCGACCTGGTCGGCTACAAGGTCGAGGCCACCGACGGCGGCATCGGCAAGATCGACAACGCCAGCCACGAGGTCAACGACAGCTACCTGGTGGTGGACACCGGACCGTGGATCTTCGGCCGGAAGGTCATGATCCCGGCCGGCACGGTGAACCACGTCGACCACGACGAGCGCAAGGTCCACGTCGACCGGAGCAAGGACCAGATCAAGGCCGCCCCGGAGTACGACGAGACCGCCGACACCGACCCCACCTACCGGGACCGGCTCGGCGGCTACTACGGCGAGACGTACTCGGCGATCCCGCCCGGCACCGCCCGGTAGTCACCGGCGCGCGACAGTCTCCCGCCACCCGCGGGAGACCGTTACCGTGTCAACGTGGACGCCCCCGAGGTCAACCGCAGGATCCCGTTCGCCACGATGTTCAACTTCCGCGACGTCGGTGGCCACTCCGGCCACGACGGGCGCACCGTCCGCCGGGGCCGGCTCTACCGCTCCGACTCGCCGCACCGCATCGACGACGCCGACCGGGAGGCGTTCGCCGCCCTCGGCGTGCGCACGGTCATCGACCTGCGCCGCCCCTACGAGGTGGAACGCGACGGCCGGATTCCCCACTTCGACGGCCTGACCTGGCGCAACATCCACCCCGAGCACGCCGAGTGGGGCGAGCGGCCCTACCAGCCGGGCAGCGACCTGGCCCGCTACCTGGCCGACCGGTACGCCGACCTCGCGGAGACCGGCACGGCCGGGCTCGCCGAGGCCGTCGGGCTGATCGCCGACAGCGCCAACGCGCCCGTGGTGGTGCACTGCGTCGCCGGCAAGGACCGCACCGGCATCGTCTGCGGGCTCACCCTCGCGGTGCTCGGCGTCGACGACGACGAGATCGCCGCCGACTACGCGCTGAGCACCGAGGCCGGCGAGCGGTACCGCGCCTGGTTCGAGGCCACCGGGCAGCAGGCGGGGCACACCCTGCCGGTGCTGACCTGTCCCGCCGAGGCCATGACGCTCTTCCTCGCCGAGCTGCGGGCGGCCCACGGCTCGGTCGAGGGCTACCTGCGCCACGCCGGCGTCACCGACGCCCAGCTCACCGCCCTCCGCGACCACCTGCTCGACTGACGCGGGCGCGGCCGACGGCGACGCCGCCCCCGCGCCGGAACGGCACGGGGGCGGCACGCTCGGGCGTACGGGTCAGAGAATGCGCCGGACCCAGCCGTGCGGGTCGTCGGCCACGCCCCGCTGGAGGTCGACGAGCTGCTGGCGCAGGGCCATGGTGACCTGGCCGGGCCCGCCGTCGCCGACCAGGAACTCGCCGTCGGGGAAGCGCACCTGCCCGATCGGGGTGATCACGGCGGCGGTGCCGCAGGCGAACACCTCGCGGAGCCGGCCGCTGGCCGCGTCGGCCTGCCAGTCGGCGAAGCTCACCGGCCGCTCCTCGACCCGGTGCCCCGCGCCGGCGGCCAGCTCGAGCACCGACTCCCGGGTGATGCCGGGCAGGATCGTGCCGGTCAGCGGCGGGGTGACCACGGTGCCGTCGTCGTAGACGAAGAAGACGTTCATGCCGCCCAGCTCGTCGACGTAGCGGCGCTCCACCGCGTCGAGGAAGACCACCTGGTCGCAGCCGTGCTCGATCGCCTCGGCCTGGGCCACCAGCGAGGCGGCGTAGTTGCCGCCGCACTTCGCCGCGCCGGTGCCCCCGGGGGCGGCCCGGGTGTAGTCCGGGGAGACCCAGACCGTCACCGGCTTGACCCCGCCGGAGAAGTACGCGCCGACCGGCGAGGCGATCACCACGTAGAGGTATTCGTTGGCCGGGCGGACGCCGAGGAACACCTCGCTGGCGAACATGAACGGACGCAGGTAGAGGCTGCCGTCCTCGCCCTCGGGAATCCAGTCCCGGTCGACCTCGACGAGCCGGCGCAGCGAGTCGACGAACGACTCCTCGGGCAGCGGCGGCATCGCCATCCGCCGGGCGGACGCGGCGAACCGGGCGGCGTTGGCCTCCGGCCGGAACATGGTGACCCCGCCGTCGGGCGTCCGGTACGCCTTCAGGCCCTCGAAGATCTCCTGCGCGTAGTGCAGGACCGCGGCGGCCGGGTCCATCGGGATCGGCGCGCGCGCCTCGACCCGGGCGTCGTACCAGCCCTTGCCGTCGGCGTAACGGATGGTGACCATGTGGTCGGTGAAGACCCGCCCGAACCCGGGGTTGGCCAGCAGGGCGGCCCGGTCGGCGACGGATACCGGCGCGGGATTCGGACGGATCTCGAAGTCGAGCTTGTCACCACCGCTCATCGCGCTGACCTCCCTGGGGACGGACGGCACACGGGTCCGCATGCCGAGAAAGATGGTGCGAGAAACTTACCCCGAACGGTCGTTCAGGGGGTAGCTACGCCCGGCGCATCGACGGCGCCGGACGGGTGACCCGCTGCGGCGCCGGTGGCGTCGGCGGGAGGGAGGGGCGCCCCGGTGGGCGGGCCCGCCGGCGTCAGGAGGCGGCGTACCCGGCCAGCCGGTCGCCGACCTCCTCGGTGCGCAGCGGTACGCCCGGGGCCCGGCCGGCCAGCTCCGTGCCGACCGCGGCGGTGACCCGGGCCGCGGCGTCGGCGTGCCCGAGCTGGTCGAGCAGCAGCGCGGCCGAGAGCACGGCCGCCACCGGGTCGGCCACGCCGCGCCCGGCGATGTCCGGCGCGGAGCCGTGCACCGGCTCGAACATCGAGGGGTAGGCCCCCTCGGGGTTGATGCTGCCGCTGGCCGCCAGCCCGATCCCGCCGGTGACCGCCGCGGCGATGTCGGTGAGGATGTCGCCGAACAGGTTGTCGGTGACCACCACGTCGTAGCGCTGGGGCTGGGTGACCAGGAACATCGCGGCGGCGTCGACGTGCTGGTACTCCGTGGACACGTCGGGGTGCTCGGCGGCGACGGCCTCGAACGCGCGCGCCCACAGCGAGCCGGCGTGGGTGAGCACGTTGGTCTTGTGCACCAGGGTGACCTTGCGCCGCTCGCGGCGCGCGGCGCGGGCGAAGGCGTCGCGGATCACCCGCTCCACCCCGTGCCGCGTGTTCAGGCTCTCCTCGGTGGCGACCTCGGCGGGGGTGCCGCGGTGCAGCGCGCCACCGGCGCCCGCGTACAGGCCCTCGGTGCCCTCGCGCACCACCACCATGTCGACCTCGCCGGGCTTGACGCTGGCCAGCGGCCCGGCCACGCCGGGCCAGAGCCGCGCCGGACGCAGGTTGACGTACTGGTCGAAGGCGAACCGCAGCTTGAGCAGCAGGCCCCGCTCCAGCACGCCCGGCGGCACGGTGGGATCGCCGACCGCACCGAGCAGGATGGCGTCGTGCCCGGCCAGCTCGGCCAGCACCGAGTCGGGCAGCACCTCGCCGGTGCGGTGCCAGCGGGCGGCGCCGAGGTCGTACTCGGTAATCTCCACCCCCGGGAGCACGGCGTCGATGACCTTGCGGGCCTGCGCGACCACCTCGGGTCCGATCCCGTCCCCGGCCACCACCGCGATCCGTGCCACGTCCTGCGCTCCTTCGCCTCGCCGTTGGGTCCGACCGTACGCCGCTGTCCCGCCTCCCGGTACGAAGGTTCCACCATTCGGGAAACCGGAATGCACAGGAGGCTCTCAGGTGACATTCATGGTGGGGTCATCTCCGCTGCCTAGCGTGGTGACGAGCGGGTCACGGGGGCCCGCGACGGCACCGCGACGACGCGGCCCGCCGGCAGCGAGGGAGCACTGTCATGCGGATCGACCAGCAGCCACGGACCCGCTGGGTGGACCAGCCGGCCTTCCAGCCCCGCCGGCCGGACCTGCGGCTCGGCGCCCGCAGCCACCGCGTCGACCGCCCCGGCGCGGCCACCGGCGACCGGATCGCCGTCCAGCACACCGTGCGGACCTCGACGGCGGAATACTCGCTGCTGCTCAACGCGCCCGAGTGGCTGGGCCGCCGGGGCGTCGGGGACGCGCTGCGCGACGCGGTGGCGGAACTACGGGCCATCGACCTCACCTACGGCCCGAGCCGGCCCGAGAGCCTGGTCTCCCGGCTGCGCCGCGGCGAGATCAGCCCCGAGTCGTACCCGCCGCTGGCCGACCTGGTCGACCGCTGCGCGGCGATGCGGGCGGCCACCGACGGCTGGTTCGACGCCTGGGCGGTGCCCGGCGGCTTCGACCCGGGCGGCCTGCTCGGCGGGTGGGCGGTCGAGCGCGCCGCCGCCCGGCTGCGCGCCGCCGGCATCCACGACTACGCCGTGCTCACCGGCGCCGACCTGGTCGTACGAGGGCACGCGGCGCACGGCGGCCCGTGGCGGGTGGCGGTGCACCACCCGACGGACCGGCGCCGCGCGCCGCTGGTGCTGGAGATGACGGCGGGCGCGGTCGGCACGTCCGGGGTGAGCGGCCGGCAGGGGCACGTGGTGGACCCGCACACGGGCGAGCCGGCCGAGCAGTTGGTCGCCGCGACGGTGGTCGGCCCCGACCTCGCCGTCGCCGACGCCTACGCCACCGCGCTCTACGCCGCCGGGCCGGCCGGTCTCGTCTGGTTCCGCAACGGGTCGGACTACCGCGCGCTCTTCGCCCACCGCCGCTGAGCCGCCGCCCGGTGCCGTGCGGTCGGCCGGGTGCCGCCCGGTCGGCCGGGTGCCGCGCGGCGCGCCGAGCCGCCCGGCGGCGGGCGATGCGGAGGCCCGGTGAGCGCGATCGGCCCCCACGGTCTCGGCAACGACCGTGAGGGCCGGTCAGCGACGAATGCGCGTGGCTCGCGCAATCGAGGGGTGCGGGCCGGTCGGCCGGACGTCGACCTCGCCACCCGAAGACGGGCCTACGCCGCGAGCTCGGCCAGTGACCGCACCGGTACGCTAGCGAATCGACGTAACTCGACGCAAGGGTCTCCACACCGGACCGTCGCGGCACGGAAAGGCCCGTCGGCGGGGCGATTTCGACGGGGTGAACGGCGGATGGCACGCTGTCCGCCGTGAGTTTCGATCTGAGCGTGTGGGCCCTGGCGGACGGGGCGACACCCGAGGACGTGCGGGCCGCGGTGCGGCGCTGCCGGCAGGGGCAGCACGTCGAGCGCCACCCGGATCCGCGGGTGGTGGCGTTCTACCGGGCGATCACCACCAGCTATCCGGACCGGCCCACCGGGCGGGACACCCCGTGGGCGGTGGCCCCGCTGCACGCGGCGAACGACCACGTCGAGCTGAACCTGCACCCGACCTGTCCGGACCAGGTGCTGCTCGACATCGAGCGGCTGGCCGGCGAGCACGACCTGATGCTCTTCGACGCCCAGGACGGCTCGGTCTACCCGCCGCCGGCGCGCCTGCCCGGCTGACCGCCCGGCACCACGACGTCCCCGCCGCCGGCTGACCGCCCGACGGACGACGAACGGCCCGCCGCCACGGAGCGGCCCGCGCGCGACGACGGGCCCGCCGCCCCGGCGGACGACAAAGGGCCCGGCGGAATCGCCGGGCCCCCGTTGTCGTGCGTTCAGCTCACTCGTCGCGCAGGTCGGCGGCGCTGGCCGCGACCGCCCCGATCGAGTCCGCCGCGGAGGTGAGCAGGTCGGCGCCGAGCGCCTGGTCCACCGTGAGGGTCATCAGCGTCTCGCCACCGGCCTCCCGGCGGGCCACCTGCATCGCCGCGATGTTGATGCCGGCCTCGCCGAGCAGGGTGCCGACGGTGCCCACGACGCCCGGCCGGTCGACGTAGCGGAGGAAGACGAGGATGCCCTCCGCGCCGATCTCCACGTCGAAACCGTCCACCTCGGTCAGCTTGAGGACGTCCCGCGTACCCGCCTGGGTGACCGTGCCGGAGACGCTGACCGTACGCCCGTCGGGCAGCGCGCCCCGGACGGTGACCAGGTCGGGGTGGTCGACCGCCTCGGCCTGAGCGACCAGGGTGACCTCGACGCCGCGCTCGGCCGCCAGGTGCGGGGCGTTGACGTAGGTCACCTGCTCCTCGACCACCGAGCTGAACAGCCCCTTGGTGGCGGCGAGCTTGAGCACCGACACGTCGTGGTTGGCGATCTCGCCGCGCACCTCGACGGTGACGCTGGCGGCGACCCCGCCCGCGACGGCGGTGAAGGCCCGGCCGAGCTTCTCGGCCAGCGGCAGCAGCGGCCGGACGTCCTCGGCGACGACGCCGCCGGCCTGTACGTTCACCGCGTCCGGCACGAACTCGCCCTGGAGCGCCAGCTTGACGCTCTTGGCCACGGCCAGACCGGCCTTGTCCTGCGCCTCGGCGGTGGAGGCACCCAGGTGCGGGGTGGCCACCACGTTGTCGAAGGCGAACAGCGGCGAGGAGGTGCAGGGCTCCTTGGCGTAGACGTCCACGCCCGCGCCGGCGACCCGGCCCTCGGCGATGGCGTCGGCCAGGGCCTGCTCGTCGACCAGCCCGCCGCGGGCGGCGTTGACGATCCGGACGCCGGGCTTGACGACGGCCAGCTCCTTCTCACCGATCAGGCCGACGGTCTCCGGGGTCTTCGGCAGGTGGATGGAGATGAAGTCGCTCTCCCGCAGCAGCTCCTCCAGGCCCACCAGGCGGACGCCGAGCTGGGCGGCGCGGGCCGGCTGGATGTACGGGTCGTACGCGATCAGCCGGGTGCCGAAGGCGGCGATCCGCTGCGCGAAGAGCACGCCGATGCGGCCGAGCCCGACCACGCCGACGGTCTTGCCCTGGATCTCCACGCCGGTGTACTTCGACCGCTTCCACTCCCCCGCCTTCAGCGCGGCGCTGGCGCTGGCGGTGTTGCGGGCCACGGCCAGCAGGAGCGCGACGGCCTGCTCGGCGGCGGAGACGATGTTGGAGGTGGGGGCGTTGACGACCATGACCCCCCGCGCGGTGGCGGCCGGCACCTCGACGTTGTCCAGGCCCACACCCGCCCGGGCGACGACCTTCAGCCGCGGCGCGGCGGCGATCGCCTCGGCGTCGATCTGGGTGGCGCTGCGCACGATGACGGCGTCGGCCTCGGAGAGCGCCGAGAGCAGGGCCGGACGGTCGGTGCCGTCGACGTGGCGGACGTCGAAGTCGTGGGCGAGCACCTCGATGGCGGCGGGAGCGAGTTCTTCGGCGATCAGTACGACAGGAGTCATTGGTCCTCGTAGTTGTCGTCAGAGCGGTAGGCCGGGCTGCGGGACGCCGCGCTGCGCCCTGCACTGATCCGTGCCATGGCCGTCAGGTGCCGGCTACGCACCTACCCGCGATCGTAGGGGGCCGGCCGGCCGGCATGTCCCGGACCGTGGGGTGAGTGCCCTCACAACAGGTGACGACCTGCCGGTGAACGGCGCACGACGGGGCGCCCGCGCCGCCTCGGCGAGGCGGGCGGGGTCCGTTCGGGCGGGTGGCTCCGGCTCGGATCGGCCGGGTGGCGTCGGCGCGGCGAGCGGTGTCGGTGGGTGGCGGAAAGGCGGCGGCCCGGCCGGACGCCAGGGAGAGCGCCCGGGCCGGGCCGCCGGGGGTGTTCGTCAGGCGGTCTCGGTGATCGGGCGGTCGACCCAGCTCATCATGCCGCGCAGCTTGCGGCCGGTCTCCTCGATCGGGTGCGCCGCGCCCTCGGCCTGCCACTTGCTGAAGTTCGGCCGGCCGGCCTCGTCCTCGGCGACCCACTCCCGGGCGAACTCGCCGGACTGGACCTCGCTGAGGATCTTGCGCATCTCCTCCTTGACCCGGGCGTCGATGACGCGCGGGCCGCGGGAGAGGTCGCCGTACTCGGCGGTGTCCGAGATGCTGTAGCGCATCTTGGCGATGCCGCCCTCGTACATGAGGTCGACGATGAGCTTCAGCTCGTGCAGGCACTCGAAGTACGCCACCTCGGGGGCGTAGCCCGCCTCGGTGAGCACCTCGAAGCCGGTCTGCACGAGCGCCGCCGCACCGCCGCAGAGCACCGCCTGCTCGCCGAAGAGGTCGGTCTCGGTCTCCTCGGTGAAGGTGGTCCTGATCGCGCCGGCCCGGGTACCACCGATGCCCTTGGCGTACGACAGGGCCAGGGCGAGCGCGTTGCCGCTGGGGTCCTGCTCGACGGCGACCAGGCAGGGCACGCCCTTGCCGTCGGCGTACTGGCGGCGCACGAGGTGTCCGGGGCCCTTCGGGGCGACCATCGCCACGTCGACGTCGGCCGGCGGCTTGATCAGGCCGTAGCGGATGTTGAAGCCGTGGCCGAAGAAGAGGGCCTTGCCCGGCTTCAGGTTCGGCGCGATCGAGTCGGCGTAGAGGCGGCGCTGGGCCGTGTCCGGCGCCAGGATCATGATCACGTCGGCCTCGGCCGCCGCCTCGGCCGGCGTGACCACCCGCAGGCCCTGCTCCTCCGCCTTGGCCCGGCTCTTGGAGCCCTCCGGCAGACCGATCACCACGTCGACGCCGGAGTCGCGCAGCGACAGCGCGTGCGCGTGGCCCTGGCTGCCGTAGCCGATCACGGCGACCTTCCGGCCCTGGATCAGGCCCAGGTCGGCGTCGTCGTCGTAGTACACCTCAACGCTCATGATTTTCCCTTTCGTACGGCGGCCCGGGCGGCCCGTCGTGGATCTGTGCGAATGGCGGTTTCCGGCGGCGCGCTGCCCGGCCAGGCGGGCGGGTCGGGCGGCGCGTCGCGTGGGCGGCCGGGGTCAGGCGGCCCGGAGCGAGGGTCCGGCGGTGATGGCACGCGAGCCGCGCCCGATCGCCACCAGCCCCGACTGGACCATCTCCTTGATGCCGAAGGGCTCGAGGTCGCGCAGCAGCGCGTCGAGCTTGTCCGGCGTGCCGGTGGCCTCGATGGTCAGCGTGTCCGGTGCCACGTCGACCACCCGGGCCCGGAACAGGCCGACCGTCTCCAGGACCTGGGCCCGGGCCGCGCGGTCGGCGCGCACCTTGACCAGGAGCAGTTCCCGGGCGACCGAGACCTGCGGGTCCAGCTCGACGATCTTGAGCACGTTGACCAGCTTGTTGAGCTGTTTCGTCACCTGCTCCAGCGGGGACGACTCGGCGTTGACCACGATGGTGATCCGGGAGACGTCCGGGTTCTCGGTCTCGCCGACGGCGAGGCTGTCGATGTTGAAGCCGCGCCGGGAGAACAGGCCGGAGACGCGGGCCAGGACGCCCGGCTTGTTCTCCACCAGCACGGACAGGGTGTGCATCGTCATGCCACGACCTCGCTGCGCACGGTCGCGTCCTGACGCGGGTGGGGGCGGAACCGAATGATTCGCTCGCTCATGGTCAGAGTTCGTCCTCGTCGAAGGCGGGGCGGACGCCCCGGGCGAACATGATCTCGTCGTTGCTGGTGCCGGCGGCGACCATCGGCCACACCATGGCGTCCTTGCCGACCACGAAGTCGATGACCACCGGGGCGTCGTTGATGGCCATCGCGGCCTCGATGGTCTTGTCGACGTCCTCCGCGTTCTCGCAGCGCAGGCCGACGCAGCCGAGCGCCTCGGCGAGCTTCACGAAGTCGGGGATGCGGTGCTTGTGGGTGCCGAGGTCGGTGTTGGAGTAGCGCTCCCCGTAGAAGAGGGTCTGCCACTGCCGCACCATGCCGAGGTTGCCGTTGTTGATCAGGGCGATCTTGACCGGGATGCCCTCCAGCGCGCAGGTGGCCAACTCCTGGTTGGTCATCTGGAAGCAGCCGTCGCCGTCGACCGCCCAGACCACCGTGTCCGGCTTGCCGACCTTGGCGCCCATCGCCGCCGGCACCGCGTAGCCCATCGTGCCGAGGCCGCCGGAGTTCAACCAGGTGTACGGCTTCTCGTACGAGATGAACTGGGAGGCCCACATCTGGTGCTGCCCGACCCCGGCGACGTAGATCGCGTCCGGGCCGGCGATCTCGCCGAGCCGCTTGATCACGTACTGCGGGGAGAGGGTGCCGTCGGCCGGCTCCTCGTAGCCCAGCGGGTAGCGCCGGCGCAGGTCGTCGAGCTGGGTCCACCAGTCGGCGGTGTCGGCGCGGTGGCCGGCCGACTGCTCGGTGGTCACCGCCGCGATCAGCTCGTCGATGACGTGCCGGGCGTCCCCGACGATCGGGACGTCGGCGTGGCGGTTCTTTCCGATCTCGGCCGGGTCGATGTCGGCGTGCACCACCGTCGCGTCCGGGGCGAACGAGTCCAGCTTGCCGGTGACCCGGTCGTCGAAGCGCGCGCCCAGGGCCACGATCAGGTCGGCCTTCTGCAACCCGTAGACGGCGGCGACGGTGCCGTGCATCCCGGGCATGCCCAGGTGCTGCGGGTGCGAGTCGGGGAACGCGCCCAGCGCCATCAGCGTGGTGACCACCGGGATCCCGGTCAGCTCGGCCAGCCGGCGCAGCCCCTCGGTGGCGCCGGCCTTGAGCACGCCGCCGCCGACGTAGAGCACCGGGCGGCGGGCGGAGGTCATCAGGCGGGCGGCCTCGCGGATCTGCTTGCCGTGCGGGTGCAGGGTCGGCCGGTAGCCCGGCAGGTCCAGCGTCGGCGGCCAGGTGAAGGTGGTGGGCGCCTGGAGGACGTCCTTGGGGATGTCGACCAGGACCGGCCCGGGCCGGCCGGTGGCGGCCAGGTGGAACGCCTCGGCCAGCACCCGCGGGATCTCCTCGGCGTTCTGCACGAGGAAGTTGTGCTTGGTGATCGGCAGCGTGATGCCCTGGATGTCCGCCTCCTGGAAGGCGTCCGTGCCGATCGCCGGCCGCGCGACCTGGCCGGTGATCGCCACCATCGGCACCGAGTCCATGTACGCGTCGGCGATCGGGGTGACCAGGTTCGTCGCGCCGGGGCCGGAGGTGGCCATGCACACGCCGACCCGGCCGGTCGCCTGGGCGTAGCCGGTCGCCGCGTGCCCTGCGCCCTGCTCGTGACGGACCAGGATGTGCCGGACCGTGGAGTCGTAGAGCGGGTCGTACGCCGGCAGGATCGCGCCGCCGGGGATGCCGAAGACGACGTCGACGCCGAGCGCCTCGAGGGACCGCACGAGCGAGCCGGCTCCGGAGACCTGGGCCGTGGCGGGTGTGCGTACCCCCGGGACGGCCGGGGTGGCCGCGGCGCGGGTGGCGCCGGCGTGGTCGGCGTCGGTCGCGGGCTCGGCGGCCGGGCGGGCGCGCCGGGCGGAGTGGGCGAGTGTCTCTGGCGTGGGTCTCGTCATTGCGGTTCAGCCCCTCGGCTGGAGTGGGTGCGGCTGTTCGAGCGGTGTGACGCGGGGCACGGGGCCCCCGTCGATGGGTTCGACGGCAACAAAAAAGCCCTCGTGCAGGTTGCACGGGGCCGGCGCACTCTCGACAGGGAGAGTGCGCTCAGGTAAGTACTCGCAGCGACCGGTACGACGACATGCGGTCAAGCCTGACGCATCTCACGCGATGAGTCAACTGATCCCACATGTTGGTTAACGGAGGGCGGAGATTCACCCGTCCGGGGGGCATGCGCACCCCGCTCCACCTGCCCGGACTCGGGCTCGGGCGGGCGCGGGGCGGGCACCGTCGGCAGCCGCCGGGGCGGCGGGGCCGGCGAGACGGAGGTGGGGGCCGTCGGCAGCCGCCGGGGCGGCGACACGGGCGGGGCCGGGGCGGGGGCCGGCCGGGCGCCGGGGGACGTGGCCGCCTTCAGCATCGCCCCCAGGTGCTCGGCCGGTACGCCCCAGCCGGACAGCGCGCCCTGGCCGAAGCGGCAGCCGGCGGCGACCACGGCGGCCAACTCGGTGCGCGTGGTCACCCCCTCGGCGATGACCTCCAGGCCGAGCTGGTGACCGAGCCGCATGACGATGTCGACCATCGGCGCGAAGGCCGGGCCGTCCCGGTCCACGGGCCGCACCGGCTCGTGCTCGGCGACCAGGCTGTGGTCGATCTTGAGGATGTCGATCGGCAGGCGCCGCAGCTGCCCCAGCGAGGAATAGCCGGCACCGAAGTCGTCCAGCGCGATCCGGACGCCGGTCAGCCGCAGCGCGGTCAGCCGCCGGATCAGCTCGTCCAGGTCGGTCGCGACGGCGTGCTCGGTGACCTCCAGCACCAGCCGCTGCGGCGGCACGTGGTGAGCGCGCAGCGCCTCGGCGACCTGGACCACGTACTCCGGGGCGTGCAGCTCGCGCGGCGAGACGTTGACGGAGACCCAGACGTCGTGGCCGTCGGCCAGCCAGCGGGAGAGCTGGTAGCAGGCCTGGTGCAGCACCCAGGCGCCCAGCTTGGCGATCATCCCGCACTCCTCGGCCAGCGGGATGAACTCGTCGGGGCGGACGTTGCCCAGCGTCGGGTGGCGCCAGCGCAGCAGCGCCTCCGCGCCGACCGGACGCACCGAGGGCAGCGAGGCCACCGGCTGGAACACCAGCCGCAGCTCGTCACGCTCGATCGCGCCGCGCAGCTCGTGTTCGAGCGTGGTGCGCCGGCGCAGCAGCTGGTCGTACTCGGCGTCGTAGCGCTCGATCCGGTTCTTGCCGCGCTGCTTGGCGTAGCGCAGCGCCAGGTCGGCGTGGCGCTGCAGCAGCTCCACGTCGGGCTCCCCGGCCCAGCCCGCCAACCCGATGCTCACCGAGAGGAAGACCGGCCCCTCGGGCTGGTCGTAGGCGCGGCCGAGCACGCCGAGCAGGCGCTCGGCGACCCGGTCCGCGTCGGCCGGGCAGCCGTGCATCAGCACCGCGAACTCGTCGCCGCCGAGCCGGGCCGCCACGTCGCCGGGGCGCAGGTTGCCGCGCAGCCGCCGGCCCACCTCGGCCAGCACTGCGTCGCCGACGTCGTGGCCGCGCATGTCGTTGACGTTCTTGAAGCCGTCGAGGTCGAGGCCGAGCAGCACGCAGGGCGTGCCGGCCTCGGCGCAGCGGTGCAGCGCCCGCAGCAGCCCCCGCCGGTTGGCCAGGCCGGTCAGCGGGTCGGTGTGCGCCAACTCACGGAAGTGCGCCTCGCGCTCCACGAGCCGCCGGGCGTAGCCGCGCACGTCGTGCAGCGTCAGGTACTGCCGGGCCACCAGGGCGAAGCCCTCGACGCTGCCGGCGACGATGCCCAGCGCGTCGAACCGGCCGTCGTGGAGGAGGTGGTACATCGCCGAGGCGGCCATCGCGAACATCGGGACGAACGCGTGGTCGCCGTCGCGGCGGATCAGGTCGAGGTCGGCCTGGCCGGCCGCGTCCACCCGTCGGGCGGCCAGCGCGGCGGCGCCCAGGCCGGCGGCGAGCGCCCCCGCCCCGGCCAGCGCCACTTCCGGCCCGGCCTGGCAGAGGCCGGTGGCGACGCCGAGCCCGCCGCAGGTCACCATGGTGGCCCCGGCGCCGAGACCGGCGAGGAACCGGCGCGGGGGCGGGGCGCGGAACGCCACGACGAGGGCGGTCCCGGCGGTCAGGGCCGCGCTGACCGTGGCCAGCAGGATCGGCGGGCAGGCCAGCGGGGTGGCGTCGCCGAGCAGCCGGGTGGGCTCGGAGAACAGCACCCAGCCGACGAACCAGAACGCGGCCGCCATCACCACGCCGTCGAGCGCCAGCCGCACCGCGGCCGCCGCCGACGCGGCCACGCCGGGCAGCCGGAGCAGCCCCGCGGCGAAGAGCAGCCCGCTGACCGTCGTGCCGACCGCGACGACGGTGGCCCAGCCCGTACGCTGGTCCGGCCCGTGCGCCCCGTGCCCGGCTGCGGCGAACGCCACGGCGAGCCCGACCAGCAGGCCGGCCAGCGCGACCGCGGACGCCGCGGCGAGCAGCGCGTGCGCCTGCCGGTGCGGCCCGGACCGCCGCCGGGCGTCGGCGGCCGACAGCGCGCTGGCCGCCGCCGCGACCAGCCCGCACAGCACCGCTGCCGCGACCACGCCCGGGGGGAGATGCACGTCCCCAACTGTGCCGGATGAGGGTCCCGCGTGGGGCCCCGGGTGTGCATCCTTTGGGACACGGCGCGCGCCCCCGGCGGGTGCTCCGGCGGCGGTGCAACACTGGTAGGCATGCCTGAGCTGCGGTCGAAGACCTCCACGCACGGTCGGACGATGGCCGGCGCCCGGGCCCTGTGGCGGGCCACCGGGATGACCGACGACGACTTCGGCAAGCCGATCGTCGCCATCGCCAACAGCTTCACCCAGTTCGTACCCGGTCACGTGCACCTCAAGGACCTCGGCGGCCTGGTCGCCGAGGCGGTCGCCGAGGCCGGCGGGGTGGGCCGCGAGTTCAACACCATCGCGGTGGACGACGGCATCGCCATGGGCCACGGCGGCATGCTCTACTCCCTGCCCAGCCGGGAGTTGATCGCCGACGCCGTCGAGTACATGGTCAACGCGCACTGCGCCGACGCCCTGGTCTGCATCTCCAACTGCGACAAGATCACCCCGGGCATGCTGCTGGCCGCGCTGCGGCTGAACATCCCGACCGTCTTCGTCTCCGGCGGGCCGATGGAGGCCGGCAAGACGGTGGCGATCGAGGGCGTGGTGCACTCCAAGATCGATCTGATCGACGCGATGGTCGCGGCCTCCAACGAGGCCGTGACCGAGGACCAGCTCGGCGCCATCGAGCGGTCGGCCTGCCCGACCTGCGGCTCCTGCTCCGGCATGTTCACCGCCAACTCGATGAACTGCCTCACCGAGGCGATCGGGCTGGCCCTGCCGGGCAACGGCTCGACGCTGGCCACCCACGCCGCGCGCCGGTCGCTCTTCGTCGAGGCCGGCCGCACCGCCGTGGAGATCGCCAAGCGGTGGTACGACGGCGACGACGCCTCCGTGCTGCCCCGCGCGATCGCCGGCCGGGCGGCGTTCGAGAACGCCGTCGCCCTGGACGTGGCGATGGGCGGCTCGACCAACACGATCCTGCACCTGCTCGCCGCCGCCCGCGAGGCCGAGCTGGACTTCGACGTCGCCGACATCGACGCGATCTCCCGCCGGGTGCCCTGCCTGGCCAAGGTCGCGCCGAACTCCCCGCAGTACCACATGGAGGACGTGCACCGGGCCGGCGGCATCCCGGCCATCCTCGGCGAGCTGAACCGGGCCGGCCTGCTCAACCGGGACGTGCACGCGGTGCACTCCCCCAGCCTGGAACGCTGGCTGGCCGACTGGGACGTCCGGGGCGGCTCGCCGTCGCCGGAGGCGGTCGAGCTGTTCCACGCCGCGCCCGGCGGGGTGCGCACCACCGAGCCGTTCTCCACCACCAACCGCTGGTCGTCGCTGGACACCGACGCGGCCGGCGGCTGCGTCCGGGACCTCGCCCACGCCTACAGCGCCGACGGCGGGCTGGCCATCCTGCACGGCAACCTGGCCCCGGACGGCTGCGTGGTGAAGACCGCCGGGGTGCCCGAGGAGTGCCTGACCTTCCGTGGCCCCGCCAAGGTCTACGAGTCCCAGGACGACGCCGTGTCGGCGATCCTCGCCAAGGAGGTCGTCGCCGGCGACGTGGTGGTGATCCGCTACGAGGGGCCGAAGGGCGGCCCCGGCATGCAGGAGATGCTCTACCCCACCTCCTTCCTCAAGGGCCGGGGGCTGGGCCGGGCCTGCGCGCTGCTCACCGACGGGCGCTTCTCCGGCGGCACCTCCGGCCTCTCCATCGGGCACGTCTCCCCCGAGGCCGCCTCCGGCGGGCTGATCGCCCTCGTCGAGCCCGGCGACGAGATCGTCATCGACATCCCGGGCCGCTCGATCGAGCTGAACGTGCCGGAGGACGTGCTCCAGGCCCGCCGGGTCGCCCAGGAGAAGCGCGACCGGCCGTACACCCCGGTCGACCGGCAGCGGCCGGTCTCCGCGGCGCTGCGCGCGTACGCCTCGATGGCGACCTCGGCCAGCGACGGCGCCTACCGCCGCGTCCCGGAGTAGCGCCGGCCCGTGCCGGCAGCGGCGCCCGGCCGGCCGAGCTGGTCGGCCGGGCGCCGGAGCACGTGCTCACCACGCGCGGACCGACGTTCCGGGCGACGCCCGGCTCACGCCGACCCGCCCGGGTTCGAAACCGGCGTCAGGACGGGTCCACGACCCGGTCGATGACCAGGTGCGCCGCGCCCATGATGCTCACGTCCGGGCCGGCGACCACCCGCTCGATGAGCAGCGCCTCGGTGGCCAGCGGCAGGCAGCGCTCGTAGAGGGTCGCCCGCATGCTGGCCAACAACGGCTCGCACTCGGCGAGCCGGCCGCCGATCGCGACGACCTGCGGGTTGAAGAAGTTGACCACCACGGCGAGGATCTCGCCGATCGCCCGGCCGGCGCGGCGGGCGAGTGCGGTGGCGTGCCGGTCACCGTCCTCGATCAGCCGCATCACGCCGGTCAGGTCGTCGACCGGCACGTCCTGCTCCCGCAGGGCGGCGACCAGGGCCGCCCCGCTGGCCACCGCCTCCAGGCAGCCGGTGTTGCCGCAGCTGCACAGCGGCGCCGCGTCGGCCACCACCCGGCAGTGGCTGATGTCCCCGGCGGAGCCCTGGGCGCCCCGGTGCAGCACCCCGCCGGAGATGACCCCCGCGCCGATGCCGGTGCCGGCCTTGACGTAGACCGCGTGGTCCAGATGGGCGTGGGCGGCCCGGTGCGCGCCGAGCGCCATGAGGTTGGCGTCGTTGTCCACGATGACCGGTACGTCCGTGCGCTGTGCACAGAAGGCACCGACGTCGAAGCCGTTCCAGCCGGGCATCCGGGAGGGGCTGACGATCCGGCCGGTGCCGGACTGCACCGGCCCGGGGATGCCGATCCCGATGCCCCGCAGCCCGTCGACGCCGGCGGCGGAGCCTCCCCTTTGGCCGGGCACCACCGCGTCGGCGGGGGGCACCAGCGCGGCGAGGTCGTCGAGCAACGCGCCGAGTACGGCCTCGGGGCCGTCCTCGATGCGGACCGGCCGGGACCGGGCCTCGACCACCCGGCCGGAGAGGTCGAGGGTGCCGAGCCGGGCGTGGTGCGCCCCGAGGTCGACGGCGCCGATCAGCGCGCCACCGGTGGGCACCGCGAGCTGACGGGGCCGTCGTCCACCCCGTGACTTGCCCGCCCCGGTCTCCTGGAGCAGCCCTTCGCTGATCAGGGCCTCGACCCGTTGGGAGACGGTGGACGGGGACAGCCCCGAGAGCCGGGCGAGGTCCGCACGACTGACCGCCGCCCCGCTGGCCACCAGCCGGAGCAGATCGCGGGGCCCGCCGCGGAGACCGTCACGCGGGGCGTCGTCAATCGTCACGCCAGGTTTCTTAGCATCCCAACTTTCTTCCGGCAACCTGTTGACTTGGTTTGGTCGCTCGCATTAGATGAGCCGCGTTGGTTCGGCCAGCACAAATCTTTGTTCGGACATCGCAGAAAGTGGGGCGAGCTGTGGCACCGACGACGGCAACCGGTCTCGCCGGGCGGACCGGGTCCGCGCGCCCGGACCGGCCGATGGTGGCCGTCCGCGGCCTGCAGAAGTGGTTCGGCCCGCTGCACGTGCTCAAGGACATCGACCTGACCGTGGCCGCCGGCGAGGTGGTGGTCGTGGTCGGCCCGTCCGGCTCCGGCAAGTCGACCCTCTGCCGGTGCCTCAACCGGCTGGAGGTCGCCGGTGACGGCGACGTCGAGATCGACGGCGAGCCCCTGCCGGCCGAGGGTCGCAAGCTGGCCCGGCTGCGCGCGGACGTCGGCATGGTCTTCCAGTCGTTCAACCTGTTCGGCCACCGGACGGTGCTCGACAACGTCACGCTCGGCCCCACCAAGGTCCGCCGGATGGCCAAGGCCGAGGCCCGCGAGCAGGCGCTGGCCATGCTCGACCGGGTCGGCATCGCCGACAAGGCCGACCGCTACCCCGCGCAGCTCTCCGGCGGCCAGCAGCAGCGGGCGGCGATCGCCCGCGCCCTCGCGATGCGGCCCAAGGTGCTGCTCTTCGACGAGCCCACCTCGGCCCTGGACCCGGAGATGGTCAACGAGGTCCTGGACGTGATGGTCTCCCTCGCCGCCGAGGGCATGACCATGATCGTGGTGACCCACGAGATGGGCTTCGCCCGCCGCGCCGCCGACCGGGTCGTCTTCATGGACGACGGCCGGATCGTCGAGTCCGGCGCCCCCGACGAGTTCTTCGCCGCCCCCCGTACCGAGCGGGCGCGCGACTTCCTTTCCAAGATCCTCCAGCACTGACCCCCGAGGAGGGTGGCATGTCGATTCTGCACAGGAACCTCACGCGACGCCGCGCGGTGACGATGGCCGCCACGGCGGTGGCCGTGGCGCTGGCCGCCGCCGGCTGCGGCGACGGCGGCTCCGGGCCGACGGTGCCCGGCGGGCCGGGCGGCGAGAAGGTCGCCCAGTCGGTGTACGACGCCGCTCCCGTGGCCTCCGACGCCGAGATCCCGGCCGGCTCCACCATGGACCGGATCCGCAAGCAGGGCTACCTGACCATCGGCGGCTCGCTGGACGCCCCGCTGCTGTCCCAGCAGAACCCGGTCAGCGGCCAGATCGAGGGCTTCGACGCCGACATGGCCAAGCTGCTGGCCAAGTACATCATCGGCAAGCCCGAGGTGAAGACGGTGACCATCGGCACCCAGACCCGGGAGGCGATGCTCCAGGCGAAGTCGGTCGACGCCGTCTTCCAGACGTACACCATCACCCCGCAGCGGGCCACCCAGGTCGCCTTCGCCGGGCCGTACCTGACCTCCGGCCTGGCGGTCGCGGTACGCAAGGACGAGACGGGCATCAAGGGCGTCCAGGACCTGGCCGGGAAGACGGTCATCGTCGGCGCGAACACCCCGGCGGTCACCGCGCTGCCCGCCGCCGCGCCCGGGTCGAAGCAGGTCGCGTTCGCCACCGACCCGCAGGCCGTGCAGGCGCTGCTGCAGAAGCGCGGCGACGCGTACGTGCAGGACTTCACGCTGCTCGCCTCCGGCGCCAAGGCGAACCCCGGGATGAAGGTGGTCGGCGAGCCGTTCACCACCGAGGCGTACGGCATCGGACTCAACCGCGAGGACGCCCAGTTCAAGGAGTTCGTCAACAACTGGCTCAAGAAGATCCAGGCCGACGGCACCTGGGCGAAGGTGTGGGAGAGCACCCTCGGCTCGGTGGTGGAGGGCGGCGCGCCCACCCCGCCGGCGATCGGGTCCGTCGAGGGCTCCTGAGGATCCCTCCCCGACATGGACGCCCTCACCGCACACCTCGACGTACTCGGCCACGGGCTGGTCACGACGGTCCACCTGACCGTCGTGACCACCATCGGCGCGATGCTGCTGGGCATCGTCGTGGCGACACTGCGGATCTGCCCGGTACCGCTGCTGCGCACCGTCGGCACCGTCTACGTCGAGGGGCTCCAGAACCTGCCGTTGCTGGCCCTGCTGGTGCTCTTCGTCTTCGCGCTGCCGACGATCGGCATCTCGTTCCCGCTGTTCACCTCGGCGGCCATCGTGATCGCCGCCTACGAGGGGGCGTACCTGGCCGAGGCGATCCGCGCCGGGATCAACACGGTGGGCGTGGGGCAGGCCGAGGCGGCGCGCGCCATCGGGCTCACCTTCAGCCAGTCCCTGCGGTACGTCATCCTGCCGCAGGGGCTGCGCGCGGTGATCCAGCCGATGGGCAACATCTGCATCGCGCTGCTGATGAACACCTCCCTGGCCGCCGCCGTCGGGGTGGTCGAGCTGACCCAGGCCGCCAACAACGTGAACCTCGTCGAGGCCCAGCCGATCGCCGTCTTCACCGGCGCCGGCCTCGCCTACATGCTGCTGGCGCTGCTGATCGGTCGGCTCACCGGCGCGCTGGAACGAAGGCTGGCGATCGTCCGATGAACCCGACCCAACAGATCCTCTTCGACGAGCCGGGCCCCCGGGCCCGCCGGCGGATCCGGATCGCCACCGTGCTCGGCGCGCTCGCCGTCCTCGGCGGGCTCGCCTGGGCGGTCCACCGGTTCGCGAGCTACGGCGAACTGGCCGCCGACAGGTGGCAGCCCTTCACCACCTGGCCGATCTGGCGCTACCTGCTCGACGGGCTCTGGGCCACGCTGCGCGCCGCCGCGGCCACCGCCGTGCTCAGCGCCGCGCTCGGCCTGCTGCTCGCGCTCGGCCGGCTGTCGGTGCACCGGCCGGTGCGCTGGCTGGCGGGCGCGTACGTGGAGGTCTTCCGGACCGTACCCGCGCTGCTGCTGATCTACGTGACGCTCTTCGCGCTCCCGCAGTACGGCCTGAACTTTCCGCTGTTCTGGAAGCTCGTGGTGCCCCTGGTGGTCTCCAACTCGGCGGCGTTCGCCGAGATCTTCCGGGCCGGCATCAAGGCGCTGGACCGGGGCCAGACCGAGGCCGGCCTGGCCGTCGGGCTGCGGCGGGGACAGGTCATGCGGCTGGTCGTGCTGCCGCAGGCCCTGCTGCAGCTCGCCCCCTCCCTGGTCAGCCAGCTGGTCGGGCTGCTCAAGGACACCTCGCTCGGCTTCGTGGTGAGCTACACCGAACTGCTCTACAGCGGTCAGGTGCTCTCCTCGTACACCAACCTGCTGATCCAGACCTTCCTGGTGGTGGCGCTGATCTACCTCGTGGTCAACGCCTCGCTGTCGAAGTTCGCCCGGGTGCTGCAGGCCCGCAACGGTCGCCTCACCGGACGCCGCAAGCCGGCCGAACCGGATCCGGCGACGTCACTTCTCGTCCAAGGGGGTACCGCCCGGTGACCACTGTCCCGTACGCCGAACTGGCCCGGGTGACCCGCAACGGTTTCGTGGAGAGCCGGCATTTCGGCAGCGTGGTGGTGCTCGACCCGTCCGGAGCGGTCGCGCTCGCCGCGGGCGTACCCGACGAGCCGGTGCTCCCGCGCTCCACCCTCAAGCCGGCGCAGGCGCTGGCCTGCCTCACCGCCGCGACCGCCGCCCCGTCGCCGGCCGCCCGCGCGCTGACCGGCACCGGGCTGGCCATCGCCGCCGGCAGCCACACCGGCGACGACCGCCACGTGGCCGTCGTACGCGAACTGCTGGCCGCCGCCGGGCTCGGCGAGGAGGCGCTCGGCTGCCCGGTGGACTGGCCGGAGGACGAGGCGACCCGGGAACGGCTGATCCGCGACGGCGACCGGCGGAGCCGGATCCGGATGAACTGCTCCGGCAAGCACGCCGCGATGCTCGTCGCCTGTGCCGCCCGGTCCTGGTCCACGCACGACTACCTGGACCCGGCACATCCGATGCAGCGCGAGATCGCCGCCACGATCGGCCGGCTGGCCGGCACCCCGGTCACCACCGTGGCGGTGGACGGCTGCGGCGCGCCGCTGTTCGGGCTGCCGCTGACCGGCCTGGCCCGCACGTTCCAGGCCCTGGTCCTGGCGGAGCCGGGCAGCGACGAGGCGCGGGTCGCCGAGGCGATGCTCCGCCATCCGGAACACGTCGGCGGCTGGCACGGCCACCCGAACACCGACCTGATGCGGGCGCTGCCCGGGGTGCTCGCCAAGGGCGGCGCCGAGGGCGTGCTCGGGGTGGCCGCCCCGGACGGGTACGCGGTCGCCGTGAAGGTGGTCGACGGAAGCCCCCGGGCCACCACCGCCATCGCCCTCGCCGCCCTGGACGCGGCCGGCGTACCGGTCGACGGCGCCGGGGAACTGCGCCGGGTGCCGGTGCTCGGCGGGGGCGAACCGGTCGGCGCGATCACCGCCGCCATCGATTGGACCGCGGGACCCCGCAAGGAGAAGGAAGACTGATGACGACATTCGAGATCTGCATCGACAGCGTCGAGGGGGCGGTCGCCGCCGAGGCGGCCGGCGCCGACCGGGTGGAGCTCTGCTCCGCGCTCTTCGAGGGCGGGCTGACCCCCAGCATCGGCACCATCGAGACGGCCCTGCGCAGCGTGGACCGGATCCGGGTGCACGTCATCGTCCGGCCGCGGGCGGGGGACTTCATCTACTCCCCGGCGGAGGTCGACGCGATGGTGCGCGACGTGCGGGCGGCGGTGGCCGCCGGTGCGCACGGCGTGGTGATCGGGGCGCTGACCGCCGAGGGCGACATCGACGTACCGACCACCCGGAAGCTGATCGAGGCGGCCGGCAGCGCCAGCGTCACCTTCCACCGGGCGTTCGACATGGTCCGGGACCCGTTCGAGGCGCTGGAGCAGCTCGTCGGGCTGGGCGTGGACCGGGTGCTGACCTCGGGTCAGGAGGTGAGCGTGCTGGAGGGTGCCCCGCTCATCGCCGAGCTGGTCCGCCGGGCGGAACGCCGGATCGTGATCATGCCGGGCGGCGGCATCACGCCGCGCAACATCGCCCGGATCATCGAGGCGACGAACGCCGAGGAGTACCACTTCGCGGCGCTGGTGACCTCGGACGGCCCGGCGGTGCACCGCAACCCGGCGCCGCGGATGGGCGGCTCCCTGCACCGCTCCGAGTACGAGCGCTCCGGCACCTCCGGCGAACTGGTCGGCCGGGTGCTGGCGGCCGCGCGGGCGTGACGTGGTGAGGGGCGCCGCCAGGCGCCCCTTCCCGCCGGCCAGCGGTCAGCGCGACGCCGACGGGAACTCCTCGAAGTACGCCTCCACCCGCTCCGCGGTGGCCGGGCGGGCCAGCGCGAAGCCCTGCCCGTACCGGCAGCCGGCCCGGCGCGCGCCGTCGACCAGGCCCGGCAACTCCAGCTCCTCCACCACGATGTCCAACCCCAACCGGTCCCCCACGGCCACCACCACGTCGATCAGCGGGCGCTGCGGGTCCGCCGGGTCCACCAGCTGCGGGCCGACCTTGAGCAGGTCGATCGGCAGCCGGCGGAGCTGGGCGAGGGAGGCGTGCTCGGCCCGGAAGTCGTCCAGCGCGGTGCGGATGCCCAGCGAACGGAGCCCGGCCAGCCGGGCCACCACGGTCGGCAGCTCGCCGGCCACCCTCGGCTCCGCCACCTCGACCACCAGGCGGTCGGGCGGCACCCCGTACGCGTCCAGCACGGCCGCCGTGCGGGGCACGAAGTCGGGCGCGGCCAGCTCCCGGACGGTCACGTTGACCGCCATCCAGAGCTGCCGGCTCCCCGCCGACCAGGCGGCGAGTTGCCGGCAGGCCCGGTCCAGCACCCAGCAGCCCAGCTCGCCCACGATGTCGAGGTCCTCCGCCACCGGCAGGAACTCGGCCGGGAGCACCGTGCCGAGCACCGGGCTGCGCCAGCGCAGCAGCGCCTCCGTGCCGACGGGCTGCCGGTCGGCCAGGTCGAGCACCGGCTGGTAGACGAGGTCCAGCTCGCCCCGGGCGACCGCCCCGGGCAGCTCCCGCTCCAGGTCCAGTCGGCGGACGAGCTGCTCCTCCAGGTAGGCGTCGTACCACTCGACCCGGTCCCGGCCGAGCTGCACGGCCCGCCGCCGGGCCAGGTCGGCCTGGCGCAGCAGGTCCTCCGGGGCGGTGCCGGCAACCTCGGCCAGCCCGATGCTGGCCCGCAGCCGCAGCACCCCGCCCGGCACCTGGTAGGGCTGGGTGAGCGCGGCGAGCAGCCGGGTGCCCAGCGCGTACGCCAGCACGGAACCGGTCCCGGTGACCACCGCGAAGCCGGCGGCGGTGAGGTCGGCGAGCAGGTCCCCGGGGCCGACGACGGCGCGGGCGCGACGGGCGACCTCGGCCGTCACGGCCTCCCGGTCAGCGTGGCCGGGCCCCTCGGCGGTGGCGCCGGGGACGTGCAGGTCAACGACGAGCAGCGCGCCGCGGGGAGACGGCGCGTCCCGCAGCGCGGCGAGGGCCCGCAGCAGCTCGGCGCGGCCCGCCGGCCCGCCGGACCGGCCGGTCCCCGGCGAACGGTGCCGGGCCGCCGGCGCCTCGGCGCAGGTGGGCATGGTGTCGACGCGGGCCGGTGCCGCCCCGGCGCAGGTCGCCGCGGCGTCGGCGGGCCCCGGCGCCTCGGCGGGCCCCGGCGGGACGGCAGCGGGGGGCAACGGTGGCGGTTCGCCCGCCCGGAGCAGGTCGCGGAGCACGAGCGGCGGCGCGACCGCGAGCGCGAGCAGCACGGCGGTGAGGTCCGGCGGCCCGTCGGAGCGGAGCTCCCAGCCGGTGGCCGCCACGGCCGCGGCGGCCGGGACCACCGCCCGGGGCCACACGAGGGTGGGCAGAGCGGGCGGGTCGGGCTGCGGCCGGGCCGTCCGCCGCGCCCCCGCCGCGGTCAGCAGCACCCCGCCCACCAGCGGCGGTACGGCCAGCAGCGCCGCCCGGACCGGCGACGTCCCGACCGGAAGCGCGGCCAGCAACGCCAACCCGAGCAGGGTGAGCGCCGCGCCGCCCCGGCACCGGGCGGCGCCGGAGCGCCGGTGCGGCCCGGTCAGCGCCGTGAGCACCGCGATCGCGAGCCCGCCGAGGGCCACCGCCGCCGCGAGCCGGGCCGGCGGGTCGAGGCGGTCGCGGGGCAGCAGCAGCCAACCGGCGAGGACCAGCCCGAGGCCGGCGGCGGTCGCGTCGAGGGCCCGCCGCAGCCGGACCCGGGCGGCCGGGTGCGGCGTCCGTGCCTGCGAAGGCAGCCCGGCGGCGAAGAGCGGGGCGGCGACGACCAGCCCCGCCACGGCGACGGCGGGCCGGTGGCGGGGGTCGGCGAGCGGGAGGACGGCGGCGGCCAGCCCCGCCGTCACCACGGCGGCGTCGAGCAGCACGGCGACGCGACGGGGCGGCGCCGCGCGGCGGGCCGCCCGGGAACGGCTGGGCGCCGGCGTGGGCGGGCCGGCGGCCAGCCGGGACAGCCGCGCGCCGGCCAGCGCGGAGCCGGCGGCGCCCGCCAGCGCCACGACGGCCGGGGCCGGCATGCGACCGGTCGCGCCGGCGAGCAGGAGCAGCGCGACGGCGGCGAGGACGAGGGTCTCCGGCACGGCCGGACGGCGGGCGGGGGCGTGGGACGGGTACGCGAGGGGCACGGCGGTCGCCTTCGTGAGGGGGCACGGGCGGTGCGGCGGTGCGGGGCGCCGGAACGAGGTGGGTCCGCTGCCCATCTATCGCCAACGAGCGCGCAGGCGCGCGGTGACGCCGAGGCGACAGTGGCCCTCGTCACTGCCAGCCGTCGGGTGGGGCCCGGCGCCGCCCGACGCGTACCGGGGGCGGCGGGGGTGGGATCATCGGGAGGTGAGCAGCTCCGACACCGTCCGCTTCCGGCACAACCAGGCGATCCTGGCCGCCGCGATCATCGCCTTCATCGGCGCCCTGCCGCTGGCCGGCGCCCGGTGGTACCTGCTGCCGGTGCTGCTCGTCCCGCTCGCCGTCGGGGTCTGGGCGTGGCGGGCCGGCACCGACGTGGACGCCCGCGAGCTGCGCCTGCGGGCGCTGGTCGGGCAGCGCCGGATCAGCTGGGACCGGGTCGTGGAGCTGGCCCCGGACGCACGGGGCCGGGCGGTGGCCCGACTCGACGACGGCCAGGCGGTGCTGCTGCCGGCCGTCCGCGGCGCCGACCTGCCGCGGCTGGTCGAGGCCACCGGCCAGGACCTGCCCGACGCGGCCGGCTGACCCGCCACGCCGCCGCCGGTCAGTAGCCGTCCACGACCGCGTTGACCAACGGCTCGCCGGCCGCGAACCGCCGGACCTGCTCCCCGACCAGCCGGTACGCCCGTGGCAGCAGGCCGCGCACCGAGCCCGCCACGTGCGGGGTGAGCAGCACGTTCGGCATCGCCCACAGCGGGTGGTCGGCCGGTAGCGGTTCCGGGTCGGTGACGTCCAGCGCGGCCGAGATCCGGCCGGTCCGCAGCTCGGCGACAAGCGCCTCGGTGCGGGCCACCGGCCCGCGCGCGGCGTTCACCAGCAGCGCGCCGTCCCGCATCGCCGCAAGGAACGTCTCGTCGACCAGCCCCCGGGTCTGCTCGGTCAGTGGCACCAGCAGCACCACCACGTCGGCCTCGGGCAGCAGGCCCGGCAGCTCCTCGACGCCGTGCACCCCCTGATCCGGGCGGGCGGTCCGGGCCACCAGGGTGAAGCTCACCTCGAACGGCGCGAGCCGGTCCCGTACCGCCGAGCCGATCGAGCCCGCCCCGACGATCAGCACCCGCTTGCCGGCCAGCTCGTCGGTGGGGGCCACCTCCCCGTACGCCCACTCGCGCCGGGCCTGCGCCCGGGCCAGCGCCGGGAAGGCCCGCAGCTGGGACAGGATCGCCGCGACCACCCACTCGGCGGCGGACGGATCGTGCACGCCCCGGGCGTCGCAGAGCGTCACCCCCTCCGGGATCCGGCCGGCCCAGGCGTCCGCCCCGGCGGAGAGGAGCTGTACCACCGCCAGGTCGGGCAGCTCGCCCAGCAGCGCGGTGGCGTCGCCGCCGGCCAGGAACGGCGGCACCCAGAACCGGACACCGGCCGCCTCCGAGGGGAGCCGGGCAGGGTCCTCGACCACCTCGACGGTGATGTCCCGGGGCAGCTCCCCGAGGAGCGCGCGGCCGGACTCGTGCGGGATCCATACCTTCACGCCCGCCGACGATAGGCCCCCGGCCGGGCCGCCGGCCGGGCGGGGCGCATCGCGTCACCCGGTCCGATCCGTCGGCCCCGGTACGGCGCCCCGGCGGGCTACCCTGGGCCGGGTGAGCGCCCGTCCCCCGTACCCTCGCACCCGCCGCCTCCGGGCGGCCCTGGCGGCGTCGTGCGCGGCGCTGCTGCTCGCGGCCGCCGGTTGCAGCTTCGGCGAGCCCGAGCCGGACCCGGCCGGCGAGCCGCCGACCTTCCCGACCCCCTCGACGACGGCGAGCGCTGGCGGCGCCGGCAGTGAGGTGGTCACCACCGTGCTGGCCAAGGGCCTGCGGGTGCCGTGGGGCATCGCCTTCCTGCCCGACGGCGCCGCACTGGTCACGGAGCGGGACAGCGGCCGGATCCTGCGGGTCGGCCCCGAGTCGGGGCCCGACGGGCTGAAGGTCACCCCGGTGCAGACCGTCCCCGACGTGGCCGCGTCCGGCGAGGGCGGGCTGATGGGCATCGCCGTCTCCCCCGACTATCAGCGCGACAAGTCGGTCTTCGTCTACTACACGACGGAGCGCGACAACCGGATCGCCCGGCTGGAACTCGGCGGCACGCCCACCCCGATCCTCACCGGCATCCCCAAGGCGGGCATCCACAACGGTGGCGGCCTCGCCTTCGGCCCGGACGGCCTGCTCTACGCGAGCACCGGCGACGCCGGCGACCGGCCGCAGGCGCAGGACGTCAAGCATCTCGGCGGGAAGATCCTGCGGATCACCAAGGACGGCAAGCCCGCGCCCGGCAACCCGTTCCCGAAGTCCCCGGTGTGGTCCCTCGGCCACCGCAACGTCCAGGGGCTCGCCTGGGACCCGGGCAAACGGATGTACGCCGTCGAATTCGGCCAGAACACCTGGGACGAGATCAACCAGGTCACCAAGGGGCGCAACTACGGCTGGCCGCAGGTCGAGGGGCGCGACGACGACAAGCGCTACGTCAACCCGATCACCCAGTGGCCGACGTCGGACGCCTCCTGCTCCGGGCTGGCCGCCGCGGACCGGCTGCTCGTCACCGCGTGCCTGCGCGGCAAGCGGCTGTGGCTGGTCGAGCTGACCGACACCGGCACGGTGCTCGGCCAGCCGCGCGAGCTGCTGACCGGGCGGTTCGGGCGGCTGCGGGCCGTGGCCGCCGCGCCCGACGGCTCGATCTGGGTGAGCACTTCCAACCACGACGGGCGGGGCGACCCCGCGCCCGAGGACGACCGGCTGCTGCGTCTGGTCTTCGCCGACGGCGGCGCCGGCCGGAGCTGACCCGACGGGCTCGGCCGGGTTTACCAAGATCCCTCACTGGGCAGGTCAGAATCTCAACATGGACGGGCAGGAGAACGAGCAGCACGAGCACCGGGACGAGGACGCCCCGGTGACCGGTGGTGCCCGCCGGGGCGACCCCGACCGGGCCGGCCGGCGCGCGCTCCGTGCGACCGGGGTGACGCTGGCGGTCCTGGTCGTCGCCCTGGTCGGGGTGGTCGTCGGCGTGCTCGCCGGCGGCCGGGTGAGCACCGACATCGGCCCGTTCCAGGCGGACCTCACGGTGGCCCCGGCCGTCAGCGGCAGCACCACCGTCGACATCCCGCCGCTGGGCGCGCTGCTGCTCGACAGCCACGACGGGCCGACGCACCTGACGGTCGAGCTGGGCGCGCTGGACCAGAGCCGCGTCCAGGCGCTGATCGACGACCCGGCCAGCATCAACCGGGCGAGCCAGACCGCCGTCGACGACGTCCGCGAGGGGGTGATGCGGCTCGGTCTGCGTACGCTCGCGTCGGCCGTGCTGGTGACCCTGCTGCTGGCCCTGCTGGTCTTCCGCGACGCCCGCCGCGCGGCCTGGGCCGGCGGGCTGGCGCTGGTGATCACCGCCGGCGGCCTCGGCGCCGCCGCGGCGACCCTCCGGCCGCAGGCCATCGAGGAGCCACGCTACGAGGGGCTGCTGGTCAACGCCCCCGCGATCGTCGGCGACGCCCGGCGGATCGCCAACGACTACACCCGCTACGCCGAGCAGCTCCAGCACATCGTCGGCAACGTCAGCCAGCTCTACACCACCGTGTCGTCGCTGCCGGTCTACGAGCCGGCCCCCGGCACGACCCGGGTGCTGCACGTCTCCGACATGCACCTCAACCCGACCGGTTGGCAGCTCATCCGCACCGTCGTGGAGCAGTTCGGCATCGACGTGGTGATCGACACCGGGGACATCACCGACTGGGGCAGCGAGCCGGAGGCCTCCTACGTCGGCTCGATCGGCCTGCTCAAGAAGCCGTACGTCTACATCCGCGGCAACCACGACTCGGGCCGGACGGCGGCGGCGGTGGCCCGCCAGCCGAACGCGATCGTGCTCAACAACACCACCACCACGGTCGCCGGGCTGACCATCGCCGGCATCGGCGACCCGCGCTTCACGCCCGACAAGAACACCTCGCCGGCGGGCAGCGGCCTCACCAAGCAGGTCGCCGACCAGGTGATCGGTGCCGGCGACCAGCTCGCCGCCACGGTGCGCAGCTCGCCGCAGCCGGTGAACATCGCGCTGGTGCACGACCCGGCCTCGGCCGGCCCGCTGTCGGGCGCCTGCCCGCTGGTGCTCGCCGGGCACACCCACAGCCGGCAGGTGTCGAAGCTGCCGGAGGCGCCCGGGCAGATGCCGACCCAGCTGCTCGTGCAGGGCTCCACGGGCGGTGCCGGGCTGCGCGGTCTGGAGGGCGAGAAGCCCACCCCGCTGACGATGAGCGTCCTCTACTTCGACAAGGACAAGCTGCTCCAGGCGTACGACGACATCACCGTGGGCGGCACCGGCCAGGCGCAGGTGAACCTGGAGCGGCACATCGTGGAGAACCCGAAGGTGGGCGTCCCGGCCCCCGTCACCCCCACCCCGACCCGCTGACCCGCCGGGCCGGGTGCCGGACGACCGCCCGCGACACCCGACCCGGGCCGGATCAGCGCAGGGACAGGGCGGCGAGAGCGGCGTTGACGATGCTGCCGGGCAGCAGGTCGTGCAGCTCGTACAGCTCGTGGACGCTGCCGGACTGGCCGAACTCGTCCACCCCGAGCGGCACCGCCGGGGCGCCGACCGCCGAGCCGAGCCACGCCATCGCGTGCGAGGCGGCGTCGTGCACGGTCACCACCGGCACCCGGTCGGCGAACGCCGAACGCAGCGCGCCGGGCACGCTCGGCACGGTCGCCGTACGGACGCCCTGGCGCAGGGTGCGCTGCCAGGCCCGGTAGAGGCGGTCCAGCGAGGTGACGTCGACGACGTGCGCGGCGATGCCCTCCTCGGCCAGCTCCGCCGCCGCGACGAGCACCTCCGGCAGCACCGCGCCGGAGGCGGCGAGCTGCACGACCGGGGCGTCGGCCAGGTGCGGGTACGCCTGGTGGGCGTCCACCAGCCGGTACGCCCCGGCGACCGCCTGCCGGCGGAGCACCGCGTCGCCGAGCCGGGCCCGGGCCGCCTCGAAGGGCGCCTGGTCGATCGGGCGGGTGCTGAGCCGGAAGTAGTACGCCCCGTCCTCGGCCGGCGCGGCCGTCGCCGACGGGGCCGACCCGCCGGCGATCTGGCCGAGCGCGTCGCAGAGCAGCCAGTCCAGCGTGGCCGCGTACGCGGGTTCGAGGAACGTCACCCCCGGCAGCTCCAGGCCGACCGACGCGGTGATGGTCGACTGGTGCGCCCCGCCCTCGGGGGCGAGGGTGATGCCCGACGGGGTGCCGGCGACCACGAACCGGGAGCCGGAGTAGGTGCCGTAGAGGAACGCGTCGAGCCCGCGCAGCACGAACGGGTCGTAGACCGTGCCGACCGGCAGCAGCGGCTGGGCCGACAGGTCCCAGGCCAGGCCGAGCTGGCCGAGCAGCAGGAACAGGTTCATCTCCGAGATGCCCAGCTCGATGTGCTGGCCGGCGGGGCTCTCCGTCCAGCGCAGCATCCGGTCCTCGGTCCAGGAACGCTGCTCGGTGGGCGCGAAGACGCCGGTCTTGTTGATGAACCCGGCGAGGTTCGTGGAGGTGGCCACGTCCGGCGCGGTGGTGACCAGGTAGCGGCCGACCTCGGGGTTGCGGGCCAACTCGACCAGCACCCGGCCGAAGACCTCCTGAGTCGAGATGGGCTTGTTGGCGCGTACCCGCGTGCCCTCCGGGACGGTGACCCCCAGCGCCCGCTCGCGGGGCGCGCGGGACAGCGCCTCCCGGCGCTCGCCGGCCCGGATGCCGGCCGGGGACGCCGGGTCGAGGCGGTCCCACTCGGTCTGCAGGGTCAGGCCGTGCGCGGCGCGCAGCGCGTCGACCTGCTCCGTGGTGAGCAGCGCCGAGTGGTTGCGCGGGTTGCCGGCGATCGGCAGCCCCCAGCCCTTCACCGTGTACGCGAACACCACGCTGGGCCGGTCGGTGACGGCGTCGCACTGGGCGTACGCGTCGAGCATCGCCGCCATGTCGTGCCCGCCCAGGTCGGTGACCAGCGGCCCCAGCTCGTCGTCGCCGATGTCGGCGATGAACGCCTCGATCCCGTCGGGCGCGCCGTCGAGGAACTGCTTGCGCAGCGCCGGCCCGGCGAGCCCGAACAGCGACTGGTACTGCTCGTTCGGCATCGCGTCGATCCAGTCGCGCAGCCGCTCCCCGCCCGGCCGGGCGTACGCCTCGGCGAGCCGGCGGCCGTACTTGACCTCGACCACGTGCCAGCCGGCGGCCTCGAACTGGCCCCGCCACTGGTTGATCCGCACCCCGGGCACCACCCGGTCGAGCGACTGCCGGTTGAAGTCGACCAGCCACATCACGTTGCCCAGGCCGGTGGTGGCCGGGTCGGCGACCGCCTCCCAGATGTTCCCCTCGTCCAGCTCGGCGTCGCCGATCAGCGCGACGAACCGGGAGTGCGGGCGGGCGCCGAAGTGCGCGTCGACGTAGCGCCGCGTCGCGGCGGCGAAGAGCGGCGCCGCCGCGCCGAGCCCGACGGAGCCGGTGGAGAAGTCCACCTCGTCCGGGTCCTTGGTACGCGACGGGTACGACTGGAGCCCGCCCCGGGCCCGCAGCGTCGTCAGGTACGACCGGTCCAGGTTGCCGAGCAGGTACTGGATGGCGTGGAACACCGGCGAGGCGTGCGGCTTGACCGCCACCCGGTCCTCGGCGTCCAGGTGCGCGAACCACAGCGCCGTCATCGCGGTGACCAGCGAGGCGCTGGACGCCTGGTGCCCGCCGACCTTCACCCCGTCGCCGGTGTCGCGGTCGTGGTTGGCCGCGTCGACGATCCGGGTGGCGAGCCAGAGCACCCGCTGTTGGATCTCGTCGAGGAGGTCGAGGTCGGTTCGGTTCACGTTCGGCTCCAGGGGTCCGGCACGTCACCGTTGGGTCCGCGAGGCGCTGACCCGCCTCGAACGCGACGGGCTCGTTAACCGGCGGCAGGGCGACGGTACGTACGTGGCCGAACCCCGGGTCGAGCACG
>NZ_JBFAVI010000040.1:0-46933 GCF_040679695.1 Micromonospora sp. NPDC052213 | reverse complement strand
TGGCGGCCCGCCGCCACCCCCCGGCCCCCCGCCGCGGTGAGGATTACGTCAGCCCGCAGTTGGGGCGGCACTGCCAGTGTCAGCAGTTGGCCTGGTACACGGCGAGGCCCTGCTGGTAATACGTGAAGTAGCGGCGTGCCAGGGTGCTGTAAAGGGTGCGGGTTGCCGGATCCTTGCTGCTGAGCGCCAACATGTTGTACTTGAGGTACATGTTGAGGTCGCTGGTGTACTGCGCCTGCAGGTCAGCGCAATAGGGGCTGGTCACCGACGTGGCCGCATCGGCCGCGTGGGCCGGTCCGGCGAGGCCTGTCACTGTGGTGGCGGTGATGGCGGTGGTGAGTGCGATGCGGAAAAGGGAATTGCGCACGCCGCTCCTCCTTAATTGAATCTCGTGAGTCCGCCGAAGTCGGTTGCCGGGCGGACCAACCTCTCGCAACAACCGGACGCGAACCTGAAGGCTTGAAGCGGTCTCGGCCGTGGGTGATTGCGATCGCTTGTTGCTGACATGGATGTTAGGAACGGCGTACCTGCTTGGTCGTCGACCGCGGGGTTGATCAACGGGTGGACGACACCCGGTTCTCGCTCCACCCCTGGGTGGACCCACGGTGGCCGCCCGGGCTCGGCGCGAGCAACCACAGGGCTGGTCTACGGCACACCAAGCGGGAGGCCGACCAAGGGAACATCCGCGCGATCTACTCTGACGTACGGCCAGCTGTCGGCGCGGCGGGGCACGTCTGGTCGCCGAGCATGATCGACGTCCGAGTTATGCCGGCTGTGCAACTGTGGATGTCGATGCTATTCGACGGATGGGTTGCGTGGTCGCACTATCTGTCTGTTGTGGTCTGTCAGAGGGCGGACAGGCTCCCGTGCTTGTGTTGATCGATGCTGCCGGTGCTCAGTAGGCAGCGGCGATTCGACCACCGTCGAGCGTGACTGTTGTCGGTGGTACGCCCAGGGCTGGCCACTGCACCGTGAGCTGCAGCGAGTGCGCGGGTGGTCGCGGCCACAGCCACGCCCGGTGGTCGGCGACCACGAAGTCCCCCATGACGGTGGCGCCGTGCCAGCAGCCCACGAGAGTCGGCCCGTCGGGTTGCTGGCTGTCGGTATCCCTGGCCTTCGCCGAGATCACCGGTGGCTGGCCCGGCCAGGCGATGCTCAGCCGGAGCGCATCGGGATGGAGTGGGCGGCGAACGGAGTGTCCGGGGAAGCCGAACCCGTGCTGTGCTACATCGCTGAACCTCTTCCATCCGGGCAGGTCCAGATCTGACCGCCGCGCATGGACGTTGAGGAGAATCAGGCACCCCGTCCGGTAGACGGTCACCGCGGTCACGGTCAAGTCGAGACGGGCGGAGCGAAGGACGGCCTGGTCTACCGGCACTTGTACGCCGGGCTCGTCTGGCCACCGTACCCAGTCAGGGACAGACCACCGTGCTGGTGAGGTACGAAACTCCGCAGTCGATGAAGTCCAGCCGCCTCGCCGAGTTTCCTCGTGTCGGTGGTAGGCCCCGACCCGGTCGGTGGCCTTGTGCACGACGGCGTGCGGAACGCCTGGGATCCTGTCGGCAGGCCAGACCACGATCAGGTGTTCCTCGATCGGCTCGTCGTTCTCGCCCTTGGGGTCGTCTCGGGCGTCGTCGCGTCCGCGCGCGTGCAGCCGAAGCCAGTAGGCACCCCCACCGGATGCGATGTCAACGGTGGCGGCAGGACCCGACATGAGGGTCCGGATGGCCAGCCTCGCGCTGGGCAGCTCGAAACTCACGTCCACGACTTCGTCCCAGGATTCCGGGTCGAGGGCCGGTGGGACATCATGCGCCTCGACCGTGAGCCGAACCGGGCCGTACGCAGTGCCGGTGTACACGACGGCCGCGTCGCCCGTCGGGCCGATGAGTCCGGTACCTCCGGTGGTGAACTCACGGCTGATATCGGCGTCGTGGTCGGCCACAAGATACTGGCTGTGGTCAGCATCGACGGCGGTACGCAGGCGGTTGAGCAGCATGCCGGACCATAGCAGCTACCGCCCGCTCACAGGACCCAGTGCCCGGCACCCACCGCCTGCGTTCGCCGGCACCTCGTGCCGTTGTGGTGATCAACAACGGAATGCGCGGGTCATGACCCTGCGTGGAGAATCAACGCACCAATTTGCCGCCGAGCGGGCGCTACGTCGCCCGGCGTGCTGCCACCCGCTCGCGCTGATGAGCGTGATGAGCCCCGCTTCCCGATCGCCCGCAGCCAGCAGCCAGCAGCCCAGGCACTTCCACTCCCATGCACTCATCTGCCGCTGTCCGCGCATTGACCCCCGCCCGGCGCAGTGCGCGGTCGTGCCGATGTGCGGATGAGTGTTTCTGGCCCTCGGTAGCTTGCTGCCGCTGCCCAGCTCAGGGCGGGCGGCGACCGCTGGGCGGCGCCCCGAAAAGTTCCGCTGCTTTGCTCCGGTGGCGTTCGCCATCTTCACTCTGCGGCCGACCGGAGGCATATCTGGTCTGATTGTTTACGAAGGTGGGTAGCTCTTCAAGACAGCCTGAAGGGCGGCCCGTGCAGTGGCTTCCTGCTCGATCGCGTAGCCCCGGTGCAGGCAGCGTTGCGCGAAGGCGCCGATCTGATCCGGGCGTTGTGCGAGCTGCTGCAGGTGGCTGCGGCTGTGGGTGTTGAAGGGCCGGCCTTCGTCGTGCGGCACGGTGCCGACGTCCACGACGTGGATGGTGGTGTCCGGCGGCAGTTTGTCGTAGATGCGGGCGGTAATGCGGACGCCGCCGAGGTCGGCGTCCGCGCAGATGACGACCGCGGAGGTTTGCTGCGCCGCCTGGACGATCATCGACACGACGGCGTCGGGCGGCTGGCCGTGGCACCAGACGATCGGCAGGTCGGCCCGGGTGTCACAGGCCGTTTCGGCTGCCTGTCGGTTTTCCATGATCAGCAGGACATCGCCCGGCCCGGTGAGGGTCAGTCGCGGCAGCATGTGGGGGCTCAGCCGGATGTCATGGGGCCCGGGCAGTGCCGACAGGTCGAGGAAGGGGCCGTTGGTCGGGTGCAGCAGGATCGGGCCGCCGAGCCCGATGTACGGGTTGCGGGCCACGCCGAGTGCGATGAGTGTCTCGTGGTCGAAGCCCATCGCGGCGAGCAGGTGATGTACGTCGTCGCGGGCTTTTGTGTCGTTGGCGTGGCTCTGCACGAATGCGCGGAGGGAGTCGTGGGTTCGGCCCTCGGCCAGGTCGGTGGCTGCGTGCAGTGCCCACAGCAGTCGGTCTGGGTGCTCTGTGCTGCGTAGTGCCCGGCTGGCGTCCGGCCAGTCGTCGGCGATTTCCGACGCGATCTGCTCCGCCTTGGCACGGAGGGTGCTGGTGTCGTCGCGACGGCGGCTTCGACGTTGCTGTTCGGCTGCCGTGAGGTCGGGGTGCGGGTACACCCGGCGCGGCGGCTGGGCCAGGGCGTTGCCGTTGAGGGTATAGCCGATCGTCACGCAGCCGGATGCGGCGAGTTCCAGCATGATGCGCAGCGCGTCGGTGCCGAACTTGCTGTTGACACCGGCCCAGCTGTGCTCGCTGCGAATGACCCAGCTCCAGTCGCTGTCGCTGAGCAGGCCCTCCGGTCGGCGGGGGGCCTCGCGCGGTTCTGCGGTGCGGAGCCGGGCAGAGCGCGGTCTCGGTCGGCCTCGGCTGTCTCGGGGATAGCGGCCGCTGGGCGGAAGTGGTGCGTAGGCGACCAGGCCCGGATAGTCGCGGATCCAGCTCAGGGTGATCTCGGGGTCCGGGTCCTCGGGGATGGTGCCGTCGGTGTAGGTCATGTCTGCGGCTCCGGCCGGAACGAGGTCATCCAGTCAGAGAGCAGTTGAACCCGGGCGGTGTCGGCTTCGCTGCCGATGACGACCGGTGCCTGGTTGTACGGCATGACGTCGGACGGGCGTCGCAGCTTGATGTAGAGGCTGGACGCGCCGATCGCGTACCTCTCCATGTCGTCCTGCAGGGCGCCGACGACGCTGATTGCCCGGTCGCGGCCAATGTTTTCGAACAGGGCGACTGCGTCGCGGCGGTGTGCGGCGCCGAGGTTGCGGCCGAGTTCGTCGAGGACCAACAGCAGCGGCCGGTCCTGGGCGCCGGCGAGGGCCGCTGCGCAGACGAGCTTCACTGCTTTGTCGTCCATTTGGGCGGTGTTGCCGCGCAGCCGGTACGACGACGGAGGCTTGCCCTCGCCGCGCCGCCACCGTGGGGTGATCGTCCACTGCCACGGTTTCTCGGGGTCGGAGGGGGCCTCCGGTTCCGGAAAGTCGAGGTTGCCGCCGTAGCCGCCGTAGGTCTGGTCGAGCCGGTCGAACTCGTCGGATACCTGCCGCAGCTTCGCCTTGATCGCTTTGGCGGTGGTCGACCGTAGCGCCTCCGACGTTCGCCGAGCCTCGTCGAGCGCGGCCTTCGCACCGGTCAGCGTGATGGTCTTCGCCTGCCGCTCCTGCTGGATTTGGGAGGCGTTTTCCCGATCGACGCGCTCGTGATCGGTCAGGAAGTTCCCGACGATCCGCAACACGTCGGGGATCAGCCGCACGTACGCTCCGCTACGCCGATCGGCACGCTGCTCGTCGACGACGCGCAGTTCCTCCGGCCGGTTCTGCTCCGGTTCCCCGGGCGGGAAACACGCAGCGCGGACCTCGTTGGCTAGTCGCGCGCACAGCTCATCCCACTCCGCTGGCGGCCGTATCGCCTCGTTCTCGTCGAGCGTAAGCAAGTACTGCTCGGCGGTCTCCACGGTTCCGGTCCACTGCGCCTGCAGGCGAGGCAGATCAAGGTCTTTGCGCAGTTGTAGCAGGGCTTTCCATTGGTCGCGGTTCTCTCCGAGTTCCTTCCTTAAGGTGTTCAGGGTGCGGTTCGCCGCTTCGATCTGCTGGGCTCGGGCGGCCTTCTCACCGAGAGCGGCCTCGTAGCCGATTTTGGCTTGCCGTAACGGCCCATCGAGTTTGATCAGCTCACGTTCGATGGCGGAGTTGCGATCGCGAAGTTTCGTCACCTTATCGCGGACCGCTGTGGCCTCGGCCTCGGCTTTCGCGCCGCGCAGATGTGCGTCGGCGCGGCCCTTGATCCGCTTTGCCTCGCGGATCCTCTCGTCGGCCTCGGCTCGGATCCGGCCGGCACGACCGGTCAATGCTTCCGGGAGTCCGGCGATCCCGTGCACACCGGCCACAGGATCGATGTGTCCGTCAGCACCGGCTCGCTCTGCCAACGCCGCAAGGAACCGGGCCACCGGTAGGTCGGGGTCCCCGGCGGCAGGCAAGCCCGTCTCGGGCATGTGATCGCTCGGGTCTGCTTCGACCAGCAGACTGCCTGGCAGCGCGGCCAGCAGCAGGACGGCATCCCCAACTTGGTGATGGGCGACGACGACGGCATGCCGATAGGGCAGCAGCCGAGCTTCCCACGCAGCCCGCTGCTGTTTGGTCAAGGAGATCGTGTCGACCAGCGGCGCCGCGGTGATGCCGTTTGCCCGTAGTAGCCGGACCTGAGCGACCGCGACATCCTCGCCCCTCTCGGCCGCCGACAGCGCCGCCTTGGCGACCCGCAGTGCGTGCTCGGTTCGGCCTTTGACCCGCTCCGCAGCCTGGATCATCTCTTCGGCCTCGGAGACCTCCCGCTCGGCCTGTTCAACGGTTCGCCCATCCGCTGCGGCCGCATCAGCTCGAAGACCCCGTAGCTGTCCGCTGAGGGTTTCGATCGAGCCGACGTTCTGGTTCTGCTCGTCCTGCAGCGCGTTCTCGGCGGCCTTGAGATCCTCGTACGCCTTGATCCGGGTCCGACAGCTCTCGTCGAACGCCTTGTCGTCGGACAGCCGATCCGCCTCCCCGCCAGCCGTCTCGATCTGCGCATCCAGTTCCTTGCGCCGGCGATCCTTCGCCTCGATGTCCACGGCGATCCGCTCGGATTCGTGGAAGCCATCGACCAGATACCGGGCACAACGACCTCGCCAGCTGTCACGTGCCTCGGCCAGCAACGTCCGGGCCCGCTCCCGCGAGGCAATGCCCTCCTCGACGACCTTCATCCGGCCGTCCCACAGCTCATACTCGGCCTCGGCGCGCTCGGCCTTCCCGGCCTGTTCATACTCCTCGGCCCGGGACTTCTGTTCCTGTTCGATCTCGGCGGTCAGGCCGGTCAGCGCACCGATGGCCTCGAAGATCCGCTCCGGAGTCAGCTCGTTGAGCGGCTGGGCGAGCAGGTTAGCGGTCGGGCTGGCCCGTACCGAGGTCGACAGGAAGGACACGCACCTGACCGTCGAGCCGTACAGGGTGCGGGCGAGCCGGTTGGCGCGGATGTCGGTGCGGCCGTTGCTGCGCGGCAGCGCATCCCACAACCCGTCGGCACCGCCGGCCCGCTCGTCCTCCGTGTCACCGAACGGCACGTGCAGCCGATGGGCCCACCGCAGCTCCACATGCGGGCTCTGCCGGTTGATCCGCAGCCACACTGTCAGCGCCGACGCGTTGAGTTCCTCCATGGTGGCGGCCTGCGGCGGCACGAACACGCCGATCAGGTAGCCGCGATCGGCGTTGGCGTGCATCGCCTCCTGACCGGCGAGCTCGGCGGTGAACAGCAACTCGGCCGCCGCCTGCGCCCCCGACTGCAGCCGCCACTGCTCATCGGCGTGCAGCAGGCTCAGCCCGGCGATGAACGACGACTTGCCGGCACCGTTGGAGTCCGAGGGCCCCTGCCCCGCCACGGTGATCAGCCCACGGGCGGTGATCGGCACCGGGTGAGTCGACAGCCGCGAGATGTTGACCATCTGGATGCCGGCGAGGACGCGCGCTCCGACGATGTCTTCGACGACTCCGTCCGACGGCATGGCTACAGACGTCAACGCTGCCCTCCCCCGCGGTTGTGCCGGCGTTCCCGGATCGCTGCGGCCAGCGGATGGTCGGGTGCCGCGGCGAGAATCAACTGGTCCTGCAACTGTTCGCGAGCGGCCGGCGTCAGCCGCGACAACTGCGGGCCGGGGACGTAGCCACTGTCGTGGTCGCCACCGCGGACCGTCCGGAGCAGCCCGCATGCAGTCAGTCGGCCCAGGGCCGCTCTGACCTCGCCGACCGGCACCTTGCTGTCACGGGTGACGTCCTGCAACGTGGTCGGGTACGGGCTCTCCCAGGAGTCCGCGGCGACCTGCTCCTCGCTGCGCGGGATTGCCACCGAGTGGACCAGCACCAGAACCAGCACCGCGCGGTCGGCGAGCGACAGCGGCTGCCACCCCGTCTCGGTGAGCTCAGTCCGTACGGTGTCGTCGAACCCGGACGTGAAGTGCAACTGGTCGACCGTCACCAGTGTCCGGCCGGTTCGGCGAAGTAGCTCTTCCAGCCGTTCACGGCTCGTCGCGTCGCGCAGTGCGGGCAGGAACTGCCGGTGAACCGGACCGCTGCCATGCTCCAGCAGCGCGTACGCCGCTTCGACCAGCTCCCGCTGCCGATCGGGCAACGTCCCGAGCACCTCGTCGAAGATCGAATTCGGGCGGTTCACGACCCCTCCGACCTGTCCTCGGCGGTGTCGGGGATCAACCGCCACAGCTCCCGAAGCGTGCTCAGCTCCAGCGACCCGAAGGACGCGATCCGCGGACCGATCCGCACCGTGTCCGCTCGCTCCAGCAGGACCCAACCGGATACCGACAGGCGCCGGAGCCCTGCGGACAGCAGTTGCTGACGACTCACCTTGTTGCGGCCCGGCACCAGCCGTTGCAACACCTGACCGACATGACCGGTCGAAGCCGGCCTCCCGGGCCATGGATCCGTCGCGGGATCGGGCCAGCAACACCGTAAAGTCGCGGCCAGTACTCGCAGAGTTCCCTTGCTGTCCATCATCGAGGAGCCAGGCACCCCGTACTCGATCAGAACAGCCGGTCCCGCGCTGTCGGGCAGGTTCGGGATCAGCCACACCGCCTTGGCGTCAGCCTCCACCAGACGACGCAGCCCGGCAGGTGTCGGTCCACCAGCGGAGACCTGCTGCGGACCGCCGGACCGGATCCGCGCCCACCACAGGGCCGCATCCCGCTCGTTCACGCCGTCTCCTGCTGGTCCCGGCGGAACCAGCCGTCAGAGACCCACGTCCGCGTGGACGTCACATCGACACGCCACCCATCGCCCCAGGTCACCGTGTACGGCAGCTCCGGGCGTAGATGAATCGCGGTCACCTCCGACAACACTCGCCGGCTGGTCGGCCAGTCACCCGCGTCGGCGAGAAGCTGCGCCACCGTGACCACATCCCGCCCGGCAAGCAACTCCTCCGCGCGCTGAGCCAAGAGCGTCGCCTCCGGGTCGACGTCGACCTTCGTCGGCGGAGGCTCCTCGTCGACACGCGGTCGCGGCGGCGGCACCCGGCCGGTGTCGGATTGCAGCCCTTCTTCCACCGCGTCCAGCAGATCGTCGGCGGTGAAGAAGGGCTCCGGCGCGTCGAACAGCAGACCGTCCAGCGCCTGCGCCAGTCCCTCGGTGCTGCTGTCACGCGCAAACGTGCGCCACCGCTCGGTCGGCAGCAACCCCAGTGCACGCGTCTTACCGGCATGCGCCAGCAGCCGCCCGGCCGCGGTGTTCAACGCGTCGCGATAGGCCGCCAGTGCCATCCGGAGCTGCGTGCACTCCGGCAACAACTGCGAATGCCGGTCCGCGGCCGCGTTGTGATACACCCGCGCCTTGTCGAGCAGGTCGCTGTTACCCAGCAGCGGCTGCGCCTGCGTCCGCAGGGACTCGACCGTCGCCGACTTCGCCAACTGCATGATCGGGTTCGCCAGCAGCCGGAAAACTGTCGTCATTTCCAGCAACTGCTCGCGCACCACCTCCGGGGTCGTGTCATCGTCGTCGAGCGCTAGCCGGGCCATCGACAACATCCGGTGCAGCTCCGCCTGGCCCCCGGTCTGCGACAACCGGCGAAGAAAGAGCAACATCACGTACGGCGCGAACGTCGCCTGGTAGAACATCTCGTGCGGCCGCTCGTTGACCCGGGTCACCGCACGGTACGACCGCAGCACCTCGAAACGACGCCGGACCACATCCGCCGGCCCAGCCGGACATGCCAGCACGACCTGTTCGATCGTCATCCCGGCTGGCCCCGCGTTAGCGAACGCCTGCAAGATCGACTCGTCGACCCCAACCGAGTCCGCATCGTCCACCATCGCGTTGGCGTTCCGCGCCAGCACCGCGAAGACCTGCCGGTAGATCCCGAGAACAGCCGATTCGGCAGCGTAGTCATCGAACGTCAAGGCCGGCGCATCGCTCATAGGACATCGACAATATCGCGGCCAGCCAGCAAGCAGGAGAACCTACGTACGCCGAAGCTGCCGGAGGCTCATCCGCCCGCGGGCGCGAGCTGGGAGGAGGACAAGGAGGAGGAGGGGAAGTATTTGGTGGATAAACCAAGAGGGTAGTTGCCAAGCGCTGGCGGTGCTTCAGCCAGCCGTTGGCGCTCCCCCCGCTACTGGCTGGCGGTGGTCGTGGCAACGCGGTTAGGGTTCGCTCGACGTGGGCGTACGATCAGGCCGCCCGAGTCTTTCCCGTGACTGGGCAAAAGCGGGAAGCGAGACTCCCAGTCCGATGGCGCGCAGAGTTGATAGACGTCGACCAGGTTGGCTTGTCCGAGGTTGGAGCCGCGGCTGACTCGATAGATCAAGCCCTCCTCGCGTAGCCACTTCAGCGAGGCTCGGACCGTGCTCTGCCCCAGCTGGCACATGGCAGCGAGTCGGGCTTCACCAGGGCGTGCATTCTCACCGGTGCGAGAGTCTGCGAACGAGGCGAGCATCATCGCCACGAGCTTGATCGAGCGCTGATTGGACGGAAACACCACTCTCCGGATAATCTTTTCCCACTCGAAACGGCCAGTCAGGATCAATTCAGCCTCAGGCATGGCGAAGAGAGTATCCGAGGCGGGGTCAGACATCTATCCGCGTTGCCTGCTGGACCGCTACATCCGCTTCAGACGTTCGGGGCGGTCAGGGGTCGGGCCATGGGCAGCCAAACACAGACATGACAGAGCGATGATTCACGTAGTTTGCGGCTGATGCGCGTTTAGGTGTCTCGCCAGGTTGGGGTGGTTTCGTGGCTGACTCGTTTCGCGAGGTTGTCGATCATCGCGATGCGGATCATGCTGGCGGAGTTGCCCGGTAGGGCTTCGTAGTCACGGGCCAGGCGCCGGTGCAGCATGATCCAGCCGAGGGTGCGTTCGACGACCCAACGCCGTTTGACCACCGAGAACCCTCGTACGTGTGGGTCCTTGGCGACGACCTCGACATCGATCCCCAGGTTGGCGCCCGTGTTCGATGACCTTGTTCTTGAAGCCGGCGTCGACCCAGGTGTTGGACAGGGTCGGGTGGGCGGCTTTGGCTTGTTCCAGCAGGTCGATGCCGATGGTGTTGTCGCTGGTACTGGCGGCGGTGACGATGACCGCGAGGAGCAGGCCGAGGGTGTCGGTGACGATGCCGCTTTGCGTCCGACGATCTTCTTGCCGGCGTCGATGCCCTGCGTCGGCAGAGGCGCGTTGGTGGACGTCTTCACGCTCTGGGTGTCAATCAAGCAGGCCGAGGGCTGCGCGGTGCGTCCGGCTCTGGTGCGGGCCAGACCGGTGAGGTCGTAGTTGAGCTGGGTGAAGATGTCGTTGGTGGTCCAGGCGGTGAAGTAGCCGTAGACGGTCTGCCAGGGTGGGAAGTCATGCGGCAGGTAGCGCCAGGCGATGCCGGTGCGGTTGACGTAGAGGATCGCGTTGAAGATCTCCCGTAGGTGATGGGTGGCGGTGCGGCCGCCGATCCCGGCCTCGGTGCGGGCCTGGCGCCAGGCAGTCAGCCGCGGTGCGATCAGCGCTCAGCGGGCGTCGGACAGGTCGGAGGGGTAGGCAGGTCGCTCAGCCATGCCGCATGTCTACTGTGGACGTCGCGTGCTGGATCGCACCCGCAGTCCGACGATACGAGGGCTTTTCTGAACCAGACACGATCTGCGGTATGAAGCTGGCATATCGATGCGGCATCAGTCGGGGCAAATCGTGGCGGTAGCCGCATTCGGCCACCTTGCTGCCGGGGGCGTTCGGTTGATCGAATCCAGCCAAGCAAGAACAGACAAGATCAAAACGCCCAGTACGAGCGGCCCTCCCGCCCGGGGAAGCCGGCGCGGGAGGGCCATCTGGACGTGCAGGTCAGCCGGTGACCGGCACCGTACGGGGCGTTCCGGGTGTCGTCCCGACGAGGAAGACGCGCAGGGCCTTGATCCGACGGTCCTTGGCACCGGCGATGGCCCCGTCGCAGGCGTAGAAGTTCTGCCACGCCGAGCCCAACCAATGGTCGAGGTACGCCTGGTAGCAGATGCTCGCCTTCGAGGAGGTGATCTTCACCTCCTCGAACCACCCGGCGCCGGCGTCCAAGACCTGACCGTTACACAGCTCGCCTGTCCAGTTGCCGCCGGCGATGTGGGCGCTGTAGCAGGTGTCGCCCGGGCCGCTGACGGTGGTCGCCTGCAGCCACCGGTTTTGATCCGTCGTGCCGGCGTACGGCACATCGGCCGTCGAGGTTCCGGTGAGGGTGCCGTGGCACGCCTCGTATTTGTTCCATCCGGAGACGGACGCCTGCCCGAGGGCACAGACCGTGGCGACGTTCGGGGCGGGTTGCGACACGGGTCTCAGCGTGATGTCGTCGCAAACCCCGGGCTCGCCGGGGGAGCCGTTGACTTTGCGGCAGAAAATCGTCGCGCTGCGCGCCGTGTCGCCGGTGGTGAACTGGAGTTGGCCTCCCTTGAAGACGCTGTTGGAGTAGATTCTGATCGTTTTTTCTGCACCCCCGAAATCGCGCACACCGATGATGACGTCGGTGCCCCAGTAGGACGAAGTCAGCGTCTTCGCGAAGCCACTCAGTTCGTACGTCGTACGGACGGAAAGGTTTTCCACCGTCTGCTGGGCGCTGCCACCGACTGGGACTTGGAGCATCCCGCTTCCGGTGTGGGCTGTTGTCCCGGTGACGATCGTCGCGCCGCCGGACAATGACCAGTACTGCTCGAATCCGCCGTTGCGCAATCCACCCGGCGTGAGTGTGATGTCGTCGCAGTTGGCTGCCCCGTTGCCCGCTGTCTTCCGGCAGAAGATGGTCGCGCTGGTCGCCGATGCGCCGGTGGTGAACCGGAAGGTGGCCTCCCCGTATGCCGAACCGGTGAGCGTGATGGCCGCTTCCGCTGCACCGTGGTCGCGCACCCCGATGGCCACGGCCTCCCCCGGTACGTCGACCCGCGCCCATCCGCTCAGCTGATAGGTGGTGTTCGGGGTCAGGCCGTTAACGGTCTGCTCCGCCGCCGCCGAGGTTGTCGGCAGGTGCAGTGCGCCGCTGCCCGTCCGCGCCATACTGGCGGTCTGAGCTGCGCCGCCCGTGTACGTCCAGCTGGGCTCGAACCCGCTGTCCTTCACCCAACCGGCCCGAATGATCGTGTCCACTGCGCGGACGTTGGTGGTGGTCTCCGCGACGCTTGCCAAGCCCTCCGTGTAGATGTTGCTGGCCAGCCGACGCGAGTGGGTTTCGATCCGGACGGCGAACTCGTCGGTGCGTTTCAACGCGCTCGCCACCAGGCACTGACTGACCGGGTCGATCGGAAGCCCGGTCACCCCCGACACGTCACAGGACGCCTCCAGGTGTCGGTGGTTCGCCATCGGCTGCGGTGAGAACCCGATGGGACACGCACCGCCCGATGAAGCGTTCGAGCAGCCCGCGTAGTTGTTGGCCGCGGTAACGTACGTTCCGACGAGTTCCGGGATCATTGGCAGGTTCTTCGACCCGTAGAGCAGTGCGGACAGTAGGTCGTCCTGCTCGACGGCACGGGAGAAACCGAGTTCCGTGTACGCCTGGAGCAGCCGGCCCGTTTCGTGTACCTGACCGGCGGCGTCACCGACCGCGCCCTCCTTGCGCTCGATCATGTTCTTGACGAGGTGGTAGAGGTAGCCCTGCCGGCCCTGCAGGTATGCGACGTTGCCGGTGCGGATTCCATCGACCAGCGCCTGGTTCGTCGACCACGTCGCGTACGCCTCGAAGTTCGGCTTCTGGGTCGTCCAGGTCTGCTGGAGCTTCTGCAGTGCCGTCCGGTAGTAGCAGTCGTAGGGCACGCCGTGGGAGTCGAGCTTGCACTCGGAGATCGTGCCGGCGGACCACGCGCGGCTGATGCTACGGACGGTCGACCAGCTGGCGGTGGAATCCGTGCGGTACTGCAGATGGAAGCTCAACCGGAGATCGGCGGTGGCCCACTCCCGGTACTGGTTCGCGTCCTCCTGGACGTTCTCGAAAGCGTAGGAGCAGGTGATACGCAGCTCGGGCTTGCTGGGCTGGACATAGGTGGCGAAGAGCACCTCGGCGGGCAGGTCCCTCAGCTTGACGTTGCTCGGGGTGGCCACGGCCGAACAGGGGTTGGTGGGTTCCGCCGGTATCGCCGCGGCCGGAACCTGTTGGGCGCCGGTGCCGAACAGTTCGTACGTCTTGCCTTCCTGGGCGGTGTTGCGCCGAACTGCCTCCACCGCAGTGGCGAACTGCCGGGCCGCTGCCCGGTAGCTCTCCATCAGGTTGACAAAGAGGAAGTTGGTCCGGTTGCCGGCCGCGTCGGGAGTCGACCGCGGTTGACTGAATGTCTGTACCGCCGCCTGGATCTCGTCTCCGGCTCTGGCGATCTCCTGCGCCTTCGCTGACCCCGCCCGGCTGGCGTATCCCGGATAGTCAATCGCCAGGGCGCTGTAGGAACGGGCTCCCAGCCCCCAGACGAGCGGGTTTGGAACGACCGAGGCCGGCTGTGGGAACGCGCTGTCGTACCGTCTCGCAAGCCAGGCCAGGTAGTTTATGGCACCGATGGCCCGATGCTTGTCGAGCTCGGCGACCGGGTCGGCGGTTGCGAAAAGGCCGGAGGAGACCGTGAAGATGCCGTTGCGGGAATTGTTTACCGCCGTGGAGTAGAAAACGTTCTCCGGGTCGGTGTACTGGTCCCCGCCCCCGTTGTAGCTGGGAATCGGCTCGCCGTACTCTTCCTCGTAATCCAGGTACTTCGACATCATATAGTGCTGATCCTGCAGCGAGAGAGCGCTCGCCACGTCGACGAGCTTGCCGCCGAACGTGTCGACCTTGTTCTCGATCGACAGTAACCGGGTCTGGATATCGGTGAGATTGCCGCGGATGACCGTGATGTCGCCCTGCAGCCGGTCGAACTGCTGGAGCATGTCACCGTACATGGTGACCAGCGCCTTCTCGATGCGGTCGAACCGGTTGTTCATCTGGGTCGCCAACTCCCGAACGTCCTTGCGCAGCTCGACAATTTGCTCGAGGATCATCTGTTCCGGCGACGGCTCACTGGCGGCGAACAGGGGCAGCAGCGTCATCACCGCGGCCAGGATGTTCCCGGTGAGGACCACAGTGCTCAGCGACGTCAGCGCCTCTCCGAGCTTCAGTCCTTCCACCTTCGTCAGGTACTGGTTGATCGCGGTGCCGATGGTGACCGCCGCCTTGCCGATGGTGGCGATCTGCTTGCCGAACTTGGGATCCGCGAACCCCACCAGGGTGGACAGGATGCTGACGGCCGCCCCGGCGGCATTGATCACTTCCTGCCGAGCTTCGGCCTCGGCCTTCGCCCTCGCGAGGGCCTTGGGATCAGGGGTACTTGCCACGCTCACCGGTCGTGCCGTGGAGGCATCCCCGAGCTTGTTGATCGCCTGGGTGTTGTCAAGCAGCGCGGCAAAGACCGTCTGCAGCTGGCGGCGGACCTCGGCGAGGTACGCGCCCTGGTCCTGTTGGTGGGCGAGGATGGCTTCCACGTTGATGTACGTGCCGATCAGCGGGTCGGCCATCAACTGTTCGAGGGTGGCGTCCGCCCGAGTACCGGCGCGGACGCCGATGACGGCACTCCACGCGCTGGCGAATGCCTGGTCCGCCTCACCGAGCCGGGCGACGTCACCCCACACCCAGTCCTGGGTCGCAAAGAGGTCATCCTGCCACCGTGAGATCTGACTCGCCCCGTGAATCCGGTCCTGGATACCCCCCCACTCCAGGAGCTCCTTGCCCACACTCATCTCGAGAATCGCCTTGACCGCCGGAATGTACGGCGCGGCCTGGGGAATGCCGGAGATCGCCTCCAAGAGCTTGATCACGTACTCGTAGCTGGTGCGCTGCCAGTCGTCGGCCTTCAGCCTGGCGTCGGTCGCCTGCTGCATGTAGACGAGATGGTCGCGGATCTGCGCCTCGGTGGCACCGGGGTTCGCCTGACGCCAGCTCATCAGTTCGGCACTGAGCACCATGTCCTTCAGCCCCTGCAACCCAGGGTCGTGGGCACGCATGTAACTGCCGAACAGTTTGGCGCGCAGCGACGCCATCTCACCGTCGCCCACAATGTCCGCCTGGGCGGGCGGCACGGCCAGGTTACCCAACACCAAGGTCACCGCCAGCACCATCCCGGCGGACCGCGCCAGTGTGGCGCGCCATCGACGCCACCGGCGCATGCCAGGTTGATGTGCCTTCAACTCCACCATTACTCCTATCCAGAAAGGCATTGGTACGGGCTAGCAGCTTCACCAGCACCCCAGCGGCGCCCTCGAGTAACCGGTTGCAGCCGTAGGTGAAGGACCGGCAGCTCGACCCACGTTTCCTCCAAACAACGACCGCGGCACTACGCCACGATCCGTCGATTTGGGGGCGATCACCGCTCGCCGTGCGCGACCCGATGATCAGAGCTCGGAGGCTATGGCGACGCGTCTCCCAAACACCAGGGCAGCCGTTCCCGGGACAGCCGGGAGCCTTCCCGGGAAGTTGGACGGAAGCGCTGCTCGTCGAACTCCTGACACCCGCCCACTGGGGTCGTCGTCGACCTCGACGCCCCCGCCCGGCAGCCTGTGGCCTGCGGCGGAGCATCTACTTTTGGAAGGGACGACCCCGGTCGGGGGAAGTGACCTGACGTAGCAGCGAGCGTGATCAAGTGCCATCCCGCGTTGCCACGTGACCAATCCCAGCGGGCAGCCACCGAGCGGCATCAAAGCAGCAGTGAGCAGCGGGCTGCCCTGCCGGTGCACGCCGGAGATGCTGCCATACGGTATGGCGATGCAGAGGTTAGCGTTGTTCGATCTCGACAACACCCTCGTCCAGCGCGATCAGGCTTTCGCCGCCTGGGCACAGGAGTTCACCACAGAGCATGGACTTGACCCCAAGTGGGCCACCTGGCTGATCTTCGCCGACGCGCATCACGACGGCCCGATGGGCACGTTCTTCGACCTCGTCCGCGACGAGGTCGCCTTGACCACTCCCGCAGGCGAGTTGTGGCGACAATACCGACACCGCATGCCACAACTGGTCTCATGCTCCGCGGAGGACCTCGCGGGGCTGGCCAAGCTCCGCCGTGAGGACTGGAAGATCGGGATCGTCACCAACGGCATGACCGACAACCAGCTCGGAAAGATCCGCAACACCGGCCTGGACCGGCACGTCGACGCCTGGTGCATCTCCCACGACGTCGGCATCCGCAAGCCCGACCCACGCATCTTCCAGCTCGCGGCTCACCGCTGCGGCCTCACCATCGACGGCGGCGGGTGGATGATCGGCGACAGCCTTACCCTGGACATCGCCGGTGGCGCCGGCGTTGGCCTACGGACGGTGTGGATTCCCGAATCCCGTCTCGCCCGCCAGCACGCCACATACGGACCAGACTTCTTTCTCCCGCCCGCGCCCGACGCCACTGTCACCTCGGTCGCCGAGGCTGTCGACGTGCTGCTCACGGCCGAGTAACCGGCAGCCACGTAGCCCTGCCCTGCTGGTCGACACACGCCCTGCGCGACAGATGGGGGCACCTGATTGTCTCCGGCAGGTCCGATGCGGTGCCTGCCTACGGAATCGCTTCGCAAGGTGAGAATGCTGATCGCGTTCTACCATGCGTCCGCCGAAACCCCGCACGCCGACCACGACGGAGCACCCATGCCATTGACGCTGCGTCATGCCTTGCGCGAACCTGGTGCCCCACCGCTGCGGCAGCTACCAGCCCAGGTCGCCGAACTCCTCCTCGAGTTGAACGCGCCACCTCGGTTGGCCGCGCATCTGCGCGCCGTGCACGACGTCGCCGCCCAGCTCACGGCCTGGCTTACCGTTCACTACCCGACCCTGGTTATCGACCGCGAGGCCGTTCTCTTCGGCGCGGCCACCCACGACATCGGCAAGACCGTTCACGTCGAGGAACTGTCCGGACCAGGCTCCCGGCACGAGCCAGCCGGGCAGCAGCTCCTGCTCGACGCCGGCATCGAGCCTTCCCTGGCACGCTTCGCCGCGACGCACGCCAGTTGGCGAACGACCGCCATCGAGCCCGAAGACCTTCTCGTCAGCCTCGCCGACAAGATCTGGAAGGCCAAGCGCGTCCCCGACCTCGAACAACTCGTCGTCGACCGGCTCGCCGCCGCTTCCGGCGAGGAGCCCTGGCAGGCTTTCCTCAACCTCGACGACCACCTCGACAAGATCGCGGCGGACGCGGACCATCGGCTCGCTTTCCAGAACGGCTATCCCATCGCCCCCGACTGAGACGTGCCGAGCCGGGTCCGGCAGCTCTGCACCGATCGCTTCGCGGCAGATCCGGACGTCGGCCTGGAGCGGCGCGACCACGGGTAGAGATCGGCGGGCGATGGAGATGGCGCGCGGAGCACAGCACGTCACCACCAGAGCCATTGAGCACGGTGTCGGTGCTGCTGGGTGGTCGGGATGGTATCGACGATCCCGTTACCGCGATGTTCTTTCGCGGCATTACGGCATGCGGTTCTCGCAGCCTGACGCTCCCTGCTGGTCCAGATGGCGTTGATGAACCAGCGCGGCGGGCCCCCACCACCGACCAGCGACCGCAGGCCGGTTCGCGGGTGATGCGGACCGTCTTTGTCCGTACGAGACATGGTTGCCCCTCTCGGGGCCGCGGACGCGGCCACCTAACGAGGGTGGAACGCCGCGCTGATCCTTGTCCTTAGGCCGACGACCATGACCGCAGGATAGGTCATTGCATCCACAGCATCAGGCAAGAGGTTCGATGAGACGGTGCGCACGAGCAGCGGCAAATCAGTGCGACGGTGGGATGAGACCATTGGTGCGTGGCAGGATCAGCAACGTCGATCGCCAACGTTCCGTTGCATGACGTGCTCCCCAGTGACTATGTGGCGGCGGAGGACGACCTGCGAAGACTGGCACACAAGCTCGACACCCACCGCTCGGCCGCCAACCGCACCGCATGGCACTGGTACCCAGAGCACGCCGAGTGTCCGCCGTTGTCCTCCGAACGCGAGTATCTGCTCCTCGTCGACACGACGATCACGTTGATCAACACGGGCGACGATTGGCTCGAGCTGACGCTCGACATCGCCTGGCGGCCGAAGCTCACCGTGAACGCGGCGGTCGAAGTGGCCTGCTGGTGCCCGCAGAACCACAACATGCACCAGGTCCGTGAGGCGCACTGGCAGGTTGCGAGCCGTCACGACCTAGTCGATGCGTTTACTGCCGGCACCGCAATGTTGACGGACGTTCTGGACGCGGGCCGATTCGACCCGTCCGCCTGGCGAGTCGGGGCCGGTCTACCGGATGCGCCCGCAGCCAGGCAGTGACCAGCGTCATCTCATCGGCTACGACAGCGCACTGCGCCGGGCACGGCCAACGCACGGACAGCGGCAGATCCGGATGCCGGTTCGGACGCTGTCGGTGACTCCTGCCGGGTCAGGAACAGTCGAATCGGTGGTCGTGGGGACGCTCTGGACATGATGTGCAGACGAAGATGTAGATGCCGCCAGCGTCGCCGAGCATCAATCCTGCAGGGTTCTGAAGCGACCGCCACGGATGGTCATCCGGGCTATCGAAGCCCCAGCCGATCATTGCGCGCCGGTCCTCCAGCGGGACCCAACGTCGCTCGTCACCCCGGCTGAACTCCCAGCTGGCGATGGTGAGCAGATGCTCCATCCGAACCCCGCACATGCAAACCGGCCAGTCAGGCGACTGCGTCCAGCCGGGGTAGCCGCCGACCTTGATCCCGGAAGCGACCGCCAGGTCGGTGTCGTACTCCCAGCCATGGCCAGCCTCGACCCGACGCGCCGCTTCCTGGATCTGCGACCACACCTCGTCCGGCAGGTCGGACGACGGGTACTCGACCACCCGCTCGGGATCGACGACGCACGCGTCGGGCACATACCACGCTTCGGCGTCCTCGTGTGGCGGAGGCATCGCCGCCAGTCGGGGTCCGATCGCTGATCGCCGCCGCCAGCGCAAGCGCGGAAGCGGAGCACTCCAGGGATCATGGTCAAACGGGCACCACAGCGCCTGCAGCACGTCCGAGCCCTCCGGGAATGGCAGCTCGGGCACATCGTCGGCGAGCAGTTGCAGGACCGGCACGAGTGGCACCGCAGCCTCGGCGGGATGATCGTCCAGACCTTCACCATCACAGGTTGGCCAGGGCTCGTTCGCCGGCCACAGCAGCGGCCCGCCCACGGAGCTCTGCTCGACCGACGGCGAGCCCTTGCGTGGATGCAGCCGGATGGTCGTCCGCGCGAACGCACGCAACTGCGGGAAGACCGCGTCCATATCGATCGAAGCCAGCGGGGTGGTATGCACGGCCGAGATCGTACGGGCAAGCACTCCCGTCTCTAGAACGCCTCGCTGGCAAGCGCGATCGGCGGCAGAAGCGTGCACCTGGTCAGGAGCCGCAAGTTGCTACCTCGGCTATACGGTTCTGCCATGTCTGCGGGTCAGCCGAAGCGCGGCACGGTGGTGCGTGGAATCATCTCAGAGATCCACAACTTCGGCGTCTTCGTGCGTTTCGAAGGAACCCGGCCGGCTCGCCCGGCACTGGGTTCATTCGGATTCCGGAGCTTACCTGGGAGTACTTCTGCGACCCTGCCGACGTGGTGCACGCTGGCCAGCAGGTCTCCGCCGAGGTGCTCGACTTCGACGCCACCCGCGGACAGGTGCAGCTTTCACTGAAGGCGTTGCAGGAGGATCCACTGGTCCAGTTCGCGGACCGGGTCGGCGAGGTGTTGTCCGGGCCGGTCGTCAAGGTGGTGCCGTTCGGTGTCTTCGTCCGCGTCGCGCCGGGCATCGCGGGACTGCTCCACGAGTCAGTTCTGACCCGGAGGCCAGTGATGGGAGAGATGGTCACCGTCACGATCGCCGAGGTGGACCGGCCGCGGCGCCGAGTGCGGCTGGAGCTCGCGCCGACGCGTTGATCGGTCGCCCATTACGAGCCGCCCGAATCAACACCGTCGACAACGGTTTCAACGACCACGAAACCCACGCCAAGCGCGGATCGCGGCAGATCTGGTAAACGACAGAGATCGAGAACGGTTCGGGAGGCGAACACGCTGTAGTCCGTCTGCGGGGCTCTTCGCCGCGGTCCAGCAAGGTCTCGGGGCATCTTGGTCATCAGCAGGACAGGGACGTGGCAAATGTCCTTCACCCGTTGGGGTAGGTGACAACCGGCTCCGCTTCCGGATCGGAATACGCCCAATGGGCGCCCGGCTGAGCCTGACGGGTGAGGACCGCAACTGACGGCTCCGACAGCGGCCGGTAGGGCAACTCATGAAGCAAGCGGCTTGCTTCTTCGACGGGGAACCAGCGGGCCTCCTGAATCAGGCCATCTGGGTCGCGGACGTGCAGGGTCGGATCCACCACGTCGACGGTGAAGTTCCACACCCGGCTGACGGTGACTGCTCCGGTCACCGCCGCCGTGCCATGAAGAACGAGGTCCGTGGTTGCGACGACGAGACCTGTCTCCTCGGCCAACTCTCGGCAGGCGCCCTCAAACGGCGTCTCGTGGTCCTCGATCCGCCCGCTCGGGATGTTCCAGTAGGGGCCGCCCCACCGTGGGTACTCCTCGTACACGAGAACGACTTTGTCGTCGTGATGTGCGAGAACGCCGGCGTACCGGGACCGACTCATGCTTGGCACGGGGGCCATTCAACCTCACCTCAGCACCGCGCACGGGCACGGGCACGTCACAGCTTTCACTATCTGCGGCAAATCCGGATGCCCAAGTCAGGCACACCGGTATTCGCTCGGGCGGCTCCGCTCCCTGCGGTCTCGGATGACGACCTTGCCGGGCCCGGTGGTGTTGGTGCAGTCCGGGCAGTGCACGTCGAGGCTCGCGATGTCGGTTGTGATCGCGGCCGAGCCGAAGTAGGCGGGATCGAGAATGAAGGCCACACGGGTGCCGGCTCCGGCTGGAGCGGAGAACTCCGCAGGTGGCTCGACCGGCCGTAAGCCGATGAGGCTCTGCCGAAAGCCGTGGCCGTGTCGCCAGACTTCGACGGTGGTCTGCGAACTCACGGCCGCCGCCGCAGCGCTCAACCAGCGATCGCTGTTAAGCAGCGAGTCGTTGTAGCCGAGATTCGGCATGCCCCGGCCGGTCAGGATGTCCGCCTGGTCGTCGGTCACTGAGAAGATGAGATCAGCGGTGATCTCCGCTACGACGTCGGGCGTGTGGCTCGCGGCGACCCTGGTTGCCGGATGAAACGCGTGCCCCACAACCGCGCAAAACACCCGAGTCGCCAGACGAGGATCCTCCCTGCCTACCCCGAAATACATACCGGGTCGCTTGCGTACGGAGTCGTCGAACTCCAGGACCGTGATCTTCGCGGGGCTATAGTCAGGCTCCGTCACGCCACCAACGCTATCCCGACGAGGCACGCGCGGTCATCGACAGAGGCGGATGCGGCGTGGTCCACCGAAGTGGGGCAGATGTTACGCTGTGTTACTGATCAGGACTGTGGCGTAGGACCCGGGGGTAACGGCGTCATCCGCTGGCCGCGACAGACCATCCCCTACCTGTCGGGTGTGGGCGTGGCGGTGGCGAGCGGGTGGGGTTGGCGGTCATGGCTGCGAGGGCGGCGGCGACAGCGTGCAGGTCTGCTTTGATGTAGGGGGTGGTGACGGGTCCACGCTGGTCGGTGTGGCCGGCGTAGGCGCGGGCTACGCCGTAGCTGAAGTGGCTTTCCACCCCAGGTGAGGGTGGTGTGCCGCAGCCAGTGGGTGGAGATGCCCTGCGCGGCGACCCAGGGCAGGCGCTCGCCGATGCGTTTCCACAGGTGGCCGTAGCGGCGGCTGCTGAGGTAGGCCGTTGCGGTAGCGCAACAGCCGGTCGGTGGGCAGAACGGCGCCGCGGACGCGGGTATGCCACCACGTCGGCGAGAGTGCGCAGCCTGGCGCCGTCGTGCACCCGGCACCCCCGCTCGGCCAGCAGCGGCCGCACCTCGGCGACGCTGCGGGTGATCGTCGAGCGGTGCGCCCCGAACCAGGCTGCTACCACGTCGTGGGTCAGTCCATGCCGTAGGTGCACCAGCGCGGCCAGCGGGCGGTCGGTGAACGCGAGCCGGTGCTTCGCGCCAGCGCCGATGCGGCGACGACGTGTGCGCGTGGCGAGCCGATCACGGTGGCGGGCCTGCCACCGTGGTGCCAGTTCCGCGACCAGGCCCGCAATCACCTGCCGAGACAAGCCTGTCATTCGAGGGTTCATCATGATCGCAGCGCCAGCCATGGCACGAACAACGATCATCGATGCTCAAGGATTCGCAACCGTGCACGAGGTCGGATCCCGGCGTCGAGGTCTCCCGGATCTCGCAACGGTACGCGGAGTCGTCGAGCGTCCGGTACTCCGTGGGCACCATCTGCAGCGGCTGCATGTCCCCGCGCGTCGCGATGAACTCTCGGTTGAGCCGGTTGAGCAGCTCCACCTGGGCACGACCGGCGGTGGCCGCGCTGGGGTGCGCCGTAGGCGGCTTGGTCGGTGGCACAGTTCCAGCGCGTGTAGGAGATGTCGTCGAGTGGGATGGAGAGCGCCCGGACGCCGAGGTCGGACATGGCCTGCAGCTTGGCGACCAGCGCGGCATAGTCGTTCTCGTCGGCGTAGCAGATGGAGACGCCGGGCGAGAGCGCGAAGGTGAATTCGACGTGGTGTCGGCGGGCTTGGTCGATCAGCTCGGCCAGCTTGTCGGCGGGGCAGGGGTCGCGCCAGCGTGCCCGATGGTAGAGGTCATCCATGGGCGCGTAGACGCAGGTGTTCATCTTGACGTCGCCGTAGAACGCCAGCTGGTCGGGGCGCTCGGCGTGCGTCCACGGCGATCCGTAGAAGCCATCGATCGATCCGCGCAGCGGCATGGCCGGGAAGTCCTGGATCGCCACCGCCGGCACTCACTGTCACTGTCCCGAAAGCCACGGAGGACGCGGGAAGGACCGCGCCGGTCAGCCCAGGCGCGATGTAAAGTTTTCTAGACAGGAAGTCAAAGATTCGCTACCTTGGTGATGTCAAAGATTTCAGACATCCGGAGGGCTTGTCATGACGCACGAAGAGAAACGCGCGTGGATCAGGCTGGTCGTCGCCGTGCTCGGCTACTCCGCCTACGTGGCCCTCATCGTCAGCCGCGCCGATGGTCGTTCGCTGCCCGACGTGCCGTACGCGAGCGCCCTGTTGTGGACGGTCGGCGCGGCCATCGTCGCGTCGATCGTGGCGGAGATCGGCATGGCCGTCCTGAATCCGGGCGCGCCGCGCGTCAAGGACGTGCGGGACCGCGAGATCGGGCGGCTCGGCGACCACGTCGGCCAGTCGCTCGTGGTCGTCGGCGCGGTCGCCGCGATGCTCATGGCCATGGCGGACTGGGACCGGTTCTGGATCGCCAACGTCATCTACCTGTGCTTCGTGCTGTCGGCGATCCTCGGCGGCATCACCAAGGTCATCGTGTACCGCAGGAGCCTCCCGCAGTGGTGAAGCCGACGCAGGTCACCAACCGCATCCGCGCGTTGCGCTTCGCGCACGGCGAGATGACCCAGGCCGAGCTCGCCGAGCGCATCGGCGTGACCCGGCAGACCCTCATCGCCATCGAGCAGGGCCGCTATTCGCCATCCCTGGAGATGGCCTTCCGGATCGCCCGGGTGTTCGGCGTTCCGCTCGACGACGTGTTCCAGTACCCCGACTCTCCCGAGGAGAAGTCATGAAAGCGATCGTCCACGACGTGTACGGCCCGGCCGACGTGCTCGAGCTCCGCGAGGTCGACAAACCCTCGGTCGGAGACGACGAGGTGCTCATCGAGGTACGCGCCGCTGGCCTGGACCCAGGCGTGTGGATCTTCATGACCGGCCGGCCCATGGCGGTGCGGCTCGCGGCCGGACTGCGCCGGCCCAAGGTCGCGGTGCTCGGTCGGGCCGTCGCTGGTGTGGTGGTGGCGGTCGGCGCCGGCGTGACCCGCCTGCGCCCCGGCGACGAGGTGTACGGCACCTGCCAGAGCGGCTCGTTCGCCCAGTACGCGACGGCGCGGCAGCACCGGCTGGCACCCAAGCCGGCCAAACTCACCTTCGAGCAGGCGGCGGCGATGCCCATCTCCGCGGTGACCGCGCTACAGAGCATCTGCGACGCACGCGTGCAGCCCGGACAGCGGGTGCTGATCACCGGCGCGGCCGGGGGCGTCGGGTCGTTCGCCGTCCAACTGGTCAAGGCATATGGGGCAAGCGTGACCGGCGTCTGCAGCACCTCAAAGATCGAGCTGGTGCGCTCCATCGGCGCCGAGGACGTCATCGACTACACCCAGCACGAGATCGACCGTGGCGGCGCGCGATACGACATCATCATCGACACCGCCGGCAACCGGCCGTTGTCGCTACTCCGGCGCGCAACCACGCCGCGCGGGACGATCGCCCTCGTCGGTGGCGGCCACGCCACAGGCTGGCTGCTCGGCGGCTTCCAACGCCAGATGGCCGCGCCGTTGCTCTCACTGTTCGGCAGCCAGCGAGTGCGCGGCGTGGCCGCTCGGGAGCGCTACGAAGATCTCGAGGAACTGACCACCCTCACTGAGGCGGGCTCGGTCACCCCGGTCATCGACCGTACCTACGCTCTCGCCGACGCGCCCGACGCGATGCGCTACCTTACCCAGGGCCATCCCGCGGGGAAGATCGTCGTCACGGTGTAGCCCAGCCGGGAACGGCACAGCACGACCCGTTACCTTTCAGTGCGCTCTAGTGAGCACGTGATCGGCAGTCCTACCTTGCGGTGGGACGGTCCCGGTCTGACCGGCGGATGCCGTGCCGGGTTCACGCTTCACGGCCACCTGCCCGCGTACGCGGGTCTTACGGTCGGCTCCACGTGCTGCCACCGGGCCACTCCCGGCGGGGTCGAACTCGGCCGCGAGGGCGGCCAGGTTCAGCGAGGCGTTGCGGTCGCGGTTCATGACCAGGCCACACGCCTCGCAGTGGTACTCGCGCTCGGACAGGGCGAGCTTGGCTTTCGCCGCGCCGCAACCCGAGCAGGTCTTGCTGGATGGGTACCAACGGTCGGCGATGATCAGTCGTCCGCCGTTCCACTGGGTCTTGTAGGTGAGCTGCCGGCGGATCTCGGCGAATCCGACGTCGGTGATGTGCCGGGCCAGCCTGCGGTTGGCGAGCATGCCGGCCACGTTGAGGTCTTCGACCACGATTGTGCCGTGCTCGCGGGCGAGTCGGGTGGTGAGCTTGTGGATGCCGTCTCGGCGCAGATTCGCGACGCGGGCGTGGGCGCGGCCGAGCCGGGCAGCGGTGCGTTCCCAGCGTTTCGACGACCGTCGTCCGATACGCCGGTCCGGACCCTGCTTGCGCGACAGCGCCCGGCCCAGCGTCCGCAGCCGGGCCTGCGCGACGGTCAGGTGGCGCGGATTGTCGGCTAGTTCGCCGGTGGACAGCACCGCGAGGTGCGTGATCCCGACGTCCACACCGACCACGCTGTCGGGTCGGGCCGGCGTTCGGCCGCACCGTTCAACTTCGACGCAGAAGGCGACGTGCCACCTGCCGCCGTCACGGCGGACCGTGGCGGACATGATCCGGGCAGTGCCTGCTTCGAGGCGGCGGGCGAGCTTTCGGGCCGACTCGTGCAGCTTCAACCGTCCCAGTCGGGGCAGCACCACATGCTTACGGCCCGACTCGACCCGGATCGTGCCGGTGGTGAACCGCACGGACGGGGTGGTGCGGCGGCGGGACTTGAACCGGGGGAACCCGACCGGCCGTCCGGCCCGCTTACCCGATCGAGAGTCAGCCCAATTCTTCAACCCGCGAGCGAGCGCATCCAGGCCGGTGTTGAACGCCTCCTTCGAGCATTCCCTCCACCACGGGGCGACCTGCTCCTTGACGGCGTCCCACGTCTTGCGCAGGGCGGGCAACGTCCATGACATGCTTAGGGTCAGAAAGTCGTCCGGCACGCCGTAGGTTCGTTCGGCGGCCCGCTGGTCCATGACGGCCTTGACCCGCGCCAGCGCCCAGTTGTGGGCAACGCGAGCAGCCCCGGCATGCGCCAGCACCGCACGCTCCTGGCCCGGAGTCAGGTCGAGGGCGAACCGGTACGCCTGGATCGTCTTCACGCCGGGTCGTCCCTGGTAGCGGCCTCGACAGCGCGGCGGGCACGGTTCGCGGCGGCACGCCGCCCGTAGAGGCGGGCACACAGCGACGTCAGGATCTCGGTAACGTCGCGCACCAGGTCGTCGTCCACCTCGGCCGGGTCGACCACGAGCAGCCGACGACCCTGCGCGGCGAGGGCGGCCTCGACATACTCGGCTCCGAAACGCGCGAATCGGTCGCGGTGCTCCACGACGATGGTCGTCACGGCCGGGTCGCGCAGCAGAGCGAGGAACCTCTTACGGCGCCCGTTCAGTGCGGATCCGACCTCGGTCACCACCCGGTCCACGGCAAGACGCTGCCCGGTCACCCACATGGTGACCCGGGCGACCTGCCGGTCCAGATCCGCCTTCTGGTCGGACGACGACACCCCGGCATAGACCACGACCTGCCCAGCGTTCCGGGTAGCACCGGCCAGGGGCTCGCCAACCATGATGAGCCGCCCGAGCCGGTACGTAGGAACAGGCAACGTCCCGGCCGCGTACTGCCGACGGGCGGTGACGTACGCGACGCCCTGCGACGCTGCCCATTCCTTCAAATTCACACACTCCACTATCGAGCGTCAAAGAGCGCCAAAGGCCCCCGCCGCGCTAGCTGCTGCTAACCCCGCGACCGCGATAGCTGGCGCTCGTGTCAAGTGTCCCCATCGGCCGGACACCAGCATCTTCCTTGGGGTCCCGCCGCATGCGGGCACCCGGGCGCTCTGTGAGCGGCATGGCGTGACGGATCATTAAGCGGTGATGAACCCTGCCGCGCTGCCGGTCGACCCCGGTGCGTTCTCGTTGGCCGTTCCGCCGCTGTTTGCCGCGCTGGCTCCGGCGCGGAGCATCCTCATCGCCGGAGCGGGCGGCGGGTTCGACGTGTACGCCGGCCTGCCCTTGGCGTTCGCCCTGTGGCGCGGCGGCGCACAGGTGCACCTGGCCAGCCTGTCCTTCTCCGAACTCGAATTGATCGACCGGGACGCGTGGGTAGCGGAGCACGTCGCGGCGGTGCAGCCGGGCACTACCAGCCCGGACTGGTACTTCCCCGAACGGACGCTCGCCCGGTGGCTGGCAGCTCAGAAGCTGCCGTCGACCGTGTACGCCTTTCCGCCGCTCGGTGTCCAGCCGTTACGGGCCGCGTACCGGTACCTGGTCGAACAACTCAACATCGACGCGGTGGTGCTGGTCGATGGCGGCACCGATGTCCTGCTGCGCGGCGACGAAACCGATCTCGGCACCCCGGTGGAGGACATCACCAGCCTGGCCGCCGTGGCCGCGCTGGACATGCCGGTCAAGCTGGTGACGAGTCTCGGCTTCGGCATCGACGCCTACGACGGCGTCAACCACGTCCAGGTGCTGGAGAATCTCGCCGCTCTCGACCGCAACGGCGGCTACCTCGGCGCCCTGTCCATCCCCGGTTCCAGCCCGGAGGCGGCGCTGTACCGCGATGCTGTCGCCGACGCCCAGGCCGCCACCCCGGACCGGCCGAGCATCGTCCAAGGGCAGATCGCCGCCGCCACCACCGGCGCGTTCGGAGACGTCCGGTTCACTCGGCGCACCGGCGGCGGCGACCTGTTCGTCAACCCGCTGATGGCGATCTACTTCACCGTCGACCTCGACAAACTCGCTGCCCGATGCCTGTACCTCGACCGCATCGAAAACACCGTCGGCAGACGACAGGTCATCACACGCATCCAAGCGTTCCGCGACGAGCTCCTCAACGCACGCATCCCCCGCGCGTTCCCCCACTGAACGGCCGGACGGCGGCACGCTTCATCACCCTGGCCATGCTCGCCCTGGCCGTCCTGACCATCCTCACCGCCACCGCAGCAGCCCGACGCCGGCCCGGAGATCATCGCGTTGACCTCGCCGAGATCCGCCGACTCCTCAACTCCTTCGTCCTCGCCGTGGCGCTCCCACCAGCGCACATCCTGCACTGGTCGATCTGGCGACGAACATCCCAAGCCCGAGCCCGACGAGCCCACTACCAGCACAGACAGGCGAAGTGACGTTGGAGTACTAACTCGCGTTCTTGCGAGGGGGAAGCTTCCAGTTCGGCCGGACGTAGTGGCACGTGTAACCCCCGGGATTTCGCTCCAGGTAGTCCTGGTGTTCCGGCTCGGCCTCCCAGAAGGGGCCAGCGGGGGTGACCTCGGTGACCACCTTGCCCGGCCACAGGCCGGAGGCGTCGACGTCGGCGATCGTCTCTTCGGCGATCTTTCGCTGCTGCTCGTCGCAATAGAAGATGGCCGACCGGTAGCTGGTTCCCACGTCGTTGCCCTGGCGATTCTTCGTTGTCGGGTCGTGGGCCTGGAAGAAGAACTCGAGAAGCTCTCGGTAGGCCAGTTTCGCGGGGTCGAAGACGACCTCGACCGCCTCGGCGTGAGATCCATGGTTCCGATACGTCGCGTTCGGCACGTCTCCGCCGGTGTATCCGACCCTGGTGTCGACTACGCCCGGGTGTTTCCGGATGAGGTCTTCCATGCCCCAGAAGCAGCCGCCGGCCAGGAGTGCCTTCGCAGTCGTCTCGGTCATCGTCGCTCCCCGTCCGGGTGCTCGAAAATTCTGCGGTACTCGCCGTAGCCTTCACGCTCGAGGTCGTCGCGTGGGATGAACCGGAGCGCCGCCGAGTTCATGCAGTAACGAAGTCCGCCAGTTTCTGGGGGACCGTCGTCGAACACGTGGCCCACGTGGCTGTCCCCGTGCGCCGACCGGACCTCGGTGCCGAACATGGCGTGGCTCGACTCTCGGACCTCGACCACGTTCTCCGATTCGATCGGCCTGGTGAAGGTCGGCCAGCCGGTGCCGCTGTCGTACTTATTGACGGAAGCGAACAGCGGTTCACCCGACACCACGTCGACGTAGATCCCCGGCTCCTCGTTGTCCCAGTAGGCGTTGTCGAAGGCTGGCTCCGTCCCCGCTTCCTGAGTGACTCGGTATTGCTCCGGCGACAGCCGAGAAACTGCCTCGGGGCTCTTGCGGTACTCGTGTGACACCGTTCTTCCCCTCCAGGGTCGGCAAGAACGCTCAGGGTCTACACACGCCTGCCCGAGTGCGTACCCCGCCTAGAATCGACTAACCACGGGGCTGGTAAGCGGACCACGGTCAGGCACATGCGAGGCCCTATTGGGTCGCTGGATCTATCGCACCTCAGGTGGCGGACGAGTGTCGCGGATCAGTTGTCGGATGACAATCACAGGAAGCGCTCTGTCCCGTCCCGGCTGATGCTTGACACGCGAGTTCAAGGGGTGCGCAAGGAGCTCGGCGAGCTTCTCGGATGGTGTCATGAAGCCGAGGGTCTTGCGGGGGCGGCGTTGGGGCTCTGGGCGAAGCGGGCATGGTCCAAGTCACGCACCGTGATGCCACGAAGGAGTCGTCGCCAAGCCTGAGCGTGAGGCACCGGCAATAGTTGGCGTCCCCGACCAGGTGCGGGTACGGCGTTTGCCGGACGGACCACAACTTGCCGCTGTCTGCGGTTGGTCAGCCCTGTCACGTTCGCGCGTGGCTCGTCGCCCACTCGAGCGCGTAGTCGGCCACCTGCTCCCAGCCAGGCTCGACGCCGGTGAAGTGTGAGCGGTCCGGAAACTCGTAGATCTCAGTCGTCGCCTCGGAGTTGCGGTATTTCTTCGCGTTCGAGCGGATCACCGAGGGCGGCATCAGGTGGTCTTGGCCGCCCATGATGAACAACAACGGAGCACGATCGTCCAGGTCGTAGTCGACCCAGGTCTCCTGGTGGCCCGGTTTCCAGTTGGCTGTCAGGCCATAGGCCCAGACCCAGCTGCCGGGCGCCGGGATGTGGAGGCGGTCGTACGCCGCATCTGATTCCTCCCGGCTGACCGTGTTGGCGAAGGCATAGTGGAACTGCTCCTTGGTGAAGCCCACCGCCCGGTGCCGGTTGGCCGGGTCCTTCAGGACTGGGAACAGGGACTTGATCTGGGCCGGCGGGTTCACCCGCACGCCCTCGGGGGGCGCCGAGTCGATCACCACCGCGGCGGCACCCAACCCGCGGTTCACCAAGAGCTGGGTGAAGGTCCCCCCGAAGGAGTGGCCCATGATGATCGGCGGACGGTCCAGGCTCTCGACCACCTCGCTGAGATGGTCGAGCGTTGCGGGAACGGAGGCCTCGGCGATGACCTCGGGTCTTTCCCGCAACGCCTCTACCTCAATCTCGAATCCCGGGTACGTCGGCACGACGACCTCATGGCCCTTCGCCCGGTAGTGCTCCACCCAGCGGTCCCAGCTTCGGGCGGTCATCCACAGCCCATGGATCAGCACGATCGGCAGGGCATTCGTCGTCGGTTCGCTCATGATGCTCCTTCCGAGGGCTGCAGCAATCGCCGGAACCCTCGGACAGCGGCAACCTCACGCCGCAGGAATGAAGTCGCGGCCCGCCGGCGCACGCGCTGCACCGCCTCCGGGTCGCCGGTCGCTTCCATGAAATCGTAGCGGTCCGCACACCGGCCGGAACCGGAAGCGACGTGGACGCCGGACACGTCGTCAGTTCGGCGCATCTGGTCACGGACGGTTACGCGCTGGCCCTGGCCGGCTGCCGATCGTGTCACCCACCAGGTGAAGCCGCCGTGCCCTCATCAGCCGGAGTCGGACAACCGGCCGCCGGCGATGCCTGGTCTGGTGACCGAAGCCCTCACCGCCTAACTGACCGGCGTTGCGACTAGCCCCGACTAAGCCCCTTGGGCGCAATGGGTCGAACAGGGCTGAGCGGGCAGTCGTTCGGGCGGGCGCCACCGATACCGCAGGAAGACTCATCGATAGCCTTTAGTGGCCTTGACGATCTGCGGGCTGACCACGATCGCGTACCCGACGAGAATCGCCGAGGTGAGCCCGAGCAGCAGGCCAGGTTCGGTGACCACCAGCGTCACCACGATGGCCAGCGTGATGCCCACCAGGCCAACGATGAACCGGCGCCGGGGCATGCGACCGAGAGCGAAGCGGTGCAGACCCAACCCGCACAGCATCCACGTGACGATCGACCCGCCCAGCACGAATCGCGCGTTGACCGGCATCTGACGCGACTGACCAATCTCGTACACCACAACACCCAGCGCCCATCCCAGGAAGAGCACGGCCGCGCCAGCGGGTGAGTGGAGATAGGCGTAGCCCTGACCGCTGCCCAACTGCGGCACGGCGAGCCTGCTGTTCACGTAGGTGGTGTAAATCCACCAGATGCTGGCGGGCAGAAGGAAGGCCGCAACGGCGGCGGCCACCACGCGGGCGGGCGGATGGGCGATCGGTACCGCGTCACGCAGGTTGGTCAGCGTAGCGCCGAGCAGAATGATGGTGAACTGCCCCAGCCGTTCAGGCAGGTGGGTGCTGTGTACGGGATGGCGGCGCAGCCATCGACGGCCGAGCCACGGGGTGAGCAGCTCAACAGCCAGGGCGGTGATCCACACTGCCGGTCGTACGGTCGGGGAGATGACCAGTGACCCAGCCCAGAGCAACCACCCGGTACCGAATCCGGTGAGATAGACGGCGACCAGATCCCAGGCGGACCGGTCGGCTGCGAGGACTCGCAGGTACATCAGGAGCAGACAGCCACGCACGATCAGGTACCCGACCGGCAGCAGCAGCCCGGAGGGGGCCTGCTGCACGCCGAGGGTGATGGCGCCAGCACCAATCGTCGCAGCCAGCACGAGCAGTCGGTGCAGAGTGTCGTCCGGGTCGTAGCGGGTGTCGTAGAAAGACTGGCCGATCCATGACCACTGGATGAGCACGTAAAGCACGATGGCAACGGCGAGTTCTTGCACACTCGGCGATGCCCGGATGTCCAACCGCGCGGTCACGCCCAGCAGGGCCAGGACGAATACCAGATCGAAGAAGAGTTCAAGCCAGGTGGCATGCCGCTCTTCGTTCAGCTCCGGCCCGCCGGGGTAGCGTAGCCCCAGCAGATCCACGGCACGGGACAGCCGGGCCAACCTGCCACCTCCGGCCAATCGCCCACCCCCACGCCGTCACTACCATTGGTAATCATTACCTAACGGGTCGTGCCGCCATGCCGAGACCCGCCCTGCTGCACCGGTTCCTGCCGCGGCTGAGCCACCGAGTTGCGCAGCGTCTCGTGGTCGACACCCGACCCCGGGCCCACGTCCCGAATCGTTGCGGCAGGAAACGAGCACCAGGCCGGCATTGCCGCAGCGCTCGACGGCACAGGCACCCGATCCAGCGGTCCCCCGTCGTGCTCCCGGACAAATCCGGTACCCACCCGTCTCGGCTCGACTCGCCGAACTCATGCGACAACCAGGTGTAGACCCCGATCGAGGTGGTACTCGGATGCCCTGGCGAGGAGCGGAGGCCCATGTGGCTGTCAAGACCGAAGAGCGGGTGGGCATCGCAGGTGTCCGGCCGTTCACGATTGAGGTCCCCGAGGCGGAACTCGAGGCGCTGCGCGCGCGCATCAGGGCCACGCGCTGGCCCGAGAGGCAGACCGTCGATGATCAGTCGCAGGGCGTACCGCTCGAAACAAGCCAGGCGCTCGCGCGCTATTGGGAGAAGGAATACGACTGGCGCAAGGTCGAGGCGAGGCTGAATGCACTACCGAACTTCATCACCGAGATCGACGGGCTCGACATCCACTTCATCCACGTCCGATCGAAACACGAAGACGCCCTGCCGCTCATCGTCACACACGGCTGGCCCGGCTCGGTCATCGAACAGCTGAAGATCATCGGCCCGCTCACCGATCCCACGGCACACGGCGCGAGCGCGTCGGACGCCTTCCATCTGGTGATCCCGTCCCTGCCGGGCTACGGGTTCTCCGGCAAACCGACCACGCCAGGCTGGGGCCCGGAGCACATCGCACGCGCCTGGATCGAACTGATGAAGCGCCTCGGCTACACCCAATTCGTCGCCCAGGGCGGCGACTGGGGCGCGCTCATCACCGACCTCATCGGTCTGCAGGCGCCCCCGGAACTGCTCGGCATTCACACCAACATGCCCGGCACGGTTCCCCCCGACATCGATGCACTGATCCAGTCCGACATCACCGGGATAAACAAGGCGCTCAGCAAGCTGCCCTCCAACCTCTCAGAAGAGGAGAAGCGCGCCTGCGGGCAGCTCGACTTCTTCTGGAAGCATGGAGCCTATGCCCTCGTGATGGGGACGCGCCCCGAGACGTTGACCGGACTCGCGGACTCGCCCATCGCATTGGCGAGCTTCATGCTGGACCATGACGCAGCCAGCCTGGAACTGATCTGCCGGGCCTTCGCCGGCCGACCCGGAGGCCTCACGCGAGACGACATCCTCGACAACGTCACGCTCTACTGGCTGACGAACACGGGGGTTTCTGCGGCTCGTCTCTACGCGGAGAACAAGCTGTCCTTCTTGTCCGCGAAGGGTGTCGCCGTGCCGACCGCCGTGAGCGTCTTCCCAGACGAGCTCTATCAGGCGCCGCGGAGCTGGGCGGAACGGGCGTACCCCAATCTCATCCACTACAACCGGCTCGACCGGGGCGGGCACTTCGCGGCCTGGGAACAACCGCAGCTCCTCACCGAAGAGCTTCGTGCCGGTTTCCGGCCGCTCCGCTAGCCGAGGCGACTCGGGTATCCCGACGTGGTGTGTTGGGTACGCGAAACGGACTGACGACTGCGAGGGGGAGGCATGGACGGCGCGCGGATCCCACCCGGATTCACGGAGCAGACGGCGCGGGTCGGTCAAATCACGATCAACTACGTGCGGGGTGGTCAGGGTGGGACATTGGTCCTGCTGCACGGCTATCCACAGACGTGGTTCATGTGGCGCAAGGTTCTGCCGGAGCTTGCCAAGCGGTACACCGTCATCGCGCCCGACCTGCGCGGCGCTGGCGGTAGCGACGCCCCGGCAAGCGGATACGACAAGAAGACCCTCGCCCGGGACGTACACGACCTCCTCGCCCAACTCGGGCTCGAACAGGATATCTGCCTGGTTGGCCACGACATCGGCACCATGGTTGCCTACGCGTACGCCGCCGCCTATGGCGACCAGGTGAGCAAGCTCGTCCTCACCGAGGCGCCCATCCCCGACCAGGGCCTGTATCAGGCTCCGTCGCTCACACCGAGCGGGCCGGGCCTGTGGAACTTCGGGTTTTTCAGCCTCCCGAACGGGCTGCCGGAGCAGATCGTGGCCGGCCGGGAGGAGCTCTGGGTGGATCGGTTCACCGACTCGATGGAGGTGCAGAAGACCGGCATCGGCGCGGACGAGGTCGCAGAGTACGCCCGGCACCTTCAGGACGACGCCCACCTGCGGGCGAGCTTCGAGTATTTCCGCGCCCTTCCACAGGACATCGCCGACAACGCCGAGTACGCCAAGACGAAACTCACCATGCCGGTGCTCGCCCTCGGCGCCCGGGCGAGCCTAGGGGACGCCGTATCCCAACAGGCCGCCCAGTACGCCTCCAACGTGAGCGGCGCCGTCGTGGAGAACTGTGGCCATTGGATCTTCGAGGAACGCCCCGCCGAACTCACGAGCCAACTGCTGGAGTTCCTCCAACCGGCCTGACCTGACCCGTTCGACTCCGGCCGGCCGTAGCCGGCAGTTTCCGTTGGCTGTCACGGCCCGGAGGCGCGGTCCGCGGCGGCGGCGAGCGGGTGTGGTTGGCCGCTCATGGCGGCTAACGCGGCCGCCACGGCGTGGAGGTCGGCTTTGATGTATGTGGTGGTGGCCGGCCCGGTGGAGCCGGTGTGTCCGGCGTAGGCGCGGGCGACGCCGTAGCCGAAGTGCCGTTCGACCCAGGTCAGGGTGGTGTGGCGCAGCCAGTGGGTGGAGATGCCCTGGGCGGCCACCCACGGCAACTGCTGGCCGCTGGGGTGACGACGAGGCTGCGTTGATGAACAACGGCAGCGGTGACGAGTGGGCGGTCGTGTTCACCGCCGAGGGTGCGTTCATCGGTGTGTTCGACCATGAGTCGGCGATGGCGCCTTACCGCAGTCCGGACCGCGAGCTGTGGCCCGGACTGCTTGACGGAATCCCCACAGTGTTCCGACATCAGATCGAGGAACCAGCGTTCGGCGACGAGGAAGGACAGTTTCTCGCCACCGCGTACTGTGGCGGCTCTCCGGTGACAACCGCTGGCACGCCGGCGAAGGCATCGCGTTCCCTCCGCTCGGTGGACCGTACGACGACAATGCCCCGGACGGCTCTGGGCCGCTCGAGATCCTGCTCGACGACATCGTCGACCGGTACGTCACGTTCGCCGAGGACTACCACGAGATCGAACTGGACCCGACGGAGGTCGAGCATGTCGTCGCGCACCGCCCGCTCACTGACGTCGTTGTGCAGGCTTTGAACCCAGAGATGACCGTTGCCAGGCTGCACGAGGACATCGCCGCGATTGGATACTCGATCGCGACGACGTGACATCAGGCCCGTACCTGGACCACCTCGACAGCACGCTGGTCACTCAACGGCTGTACCGGAAGCTGAAGCACATGCCTATAACTGATCGGCCACGGCCTGTGACGCGCGATCAGCGGCATGAGAGAGCACTCCGGCCGGAGGTCGATGGTTATTGGGCAGAGCCCCGTTGCCCCAACGGATACCGTGGCGCCATGTCTGTGGATCTCGTGGCGACGTTGGGAGAGCCAGTGACGCTTGACGCCGTGCTCCGGTCGGGCCGCCAGGTTCTCTCCGACCTGCTTGGCGTTGCGGCGCCCGAACTTGTGGTCTTCGCCGACCGCGAATACCAACGAGGCGTACGCATCGACGGGGGCCGACAGCTTGCCGTAGCGGAGTTGCGAGAGACGGTGATCGGCCATCGTATCCCTGCGACGGAGCCAAGTTTCGCCGAGTCGATCCACTTTGAGATCGAGATACCCCCCACCGGCGACGGCGTCTTCCTCATGGCGATCGACCATCAGGGCGACGGTCTGGACGACGGCCGGCATGCCGTTTTCACCCCGTACCGCACCTGCGTGGGGGTGGCAGTGGCGGTCTCCCTCGCGTTGGCGACGGCACGACTCGCCCACGGCCAGTACGTCGATGAGCAGATCGGCATGGTCACACCCGCGGAAAATGAGCCCGACGCCATCATCGATCGGACGCGACTATCTGATGCAGGCGAGGACTTCGCGGCTCAATGCGAAAAATACCTCCGGCAGTTTCGGCACCTCAACGGTTGGCCGCGAGATCGCGCGATGCCTTGAGATTCGGCCGGCGATCATCCGGCGGTGCCGTCATCAGGTGAATCCGTTACACGCTGCTGTCGGCACACTCACATCGGCAGTTCCGGACGTGCCCACTCTCTGATTTGCTAACACCCGTTCAGCAGCATGACCGGATGCGCCGGGCCATCCACCAAGCTTGATCCTTAACCTTCTGTTGCTTGTGGGCGGTGATGCTCAGGGCGCGATTGGCGGTCTTCCCCACGCCGTGGTGGGGGGCGGGCCGGCGGTTGCGGGAGCCTGGCGGCCGTCCTGGCCGGGTCTGCCGGGTTTGGGGACACTGGCTGGCAGGACGCTGGTCGCGCGGATGTTGCGAAATCCTCGACGTACGCGGGCGGGGGTGAGCCGCTCGGGTGGTGCGGGGCGTTCCCAGGGGCGGCGTAGATCAGCGGCCAGGGGTCGGGCCAGGCGTAGCTGGGTGTAGGCGACGATGACCAGCCACGTCCAACGGTCAGCGACTTCGGTGGTGCGGATCTTCGGCCGGGTCCATCCCAGGGTCTGTTTGAACAGGCGGAAGGTGTGTTCGAGGTCGAAGCGGCGCAGGAACGCCTGCCACCAGCGGTCGACATCGGCGTTGGTGGCGTTGGTGGCGGAGCACCACAGCCAGACCGGTTTGGCGTCACGCTCCCAAGCGGGGGTAACTCAGCGACCGCGCGAAGTAGGGTCGTGAGATGGTGCCCGTGACTCGGCTGGACCACGCCGTCATTGCTGTCTCGGATTGGCGGGTCTCCACCGACTTCTATCGTGATGTCGTCGGTGCTGAGGTGATCGGCGTTGGCGGCGACCGCGTTGCGTTCCGAGTCGGTCCCAACCAGTTGAACGTTCATGGGCCGGGTGTCGACCTTGCGGACAACGTTGCCCGTCTCCCCGTTCGCCCGGGGAACAGTGACATCTGCTTCGTCTGGGAGGGGCCGATCGAGGAGGCGGTGGCACACCTGCGACAACACAATGTCGAGGTGGAAACAGGACCTGTTCGGCGATTCGGTGCCGGCGGGACAGGGACAAGCGTCTACTTTCGCGATCCTGATGGAAGTCTGCTCGAGTTCATCTCCTACGAGGCGTCCCCGCGGCGGGCCAGCCCCGACCCCGCCGCCCCGGACAGGCCAGCAGGCGGCCATCCGGGCGTAGCCGATGCCCCACGCTCGTCACGGACCACATCTTCGCGCAGAAGCCGCAGGCCCGAACCTGGCTCAGCATGATCAGACATCCGCTCATCGGCTACTTGTTAACTGGCGCTACGACCGCAGCCCGGCCAGGCATGGTCGAGGTGACCGGCGGGATCGCTCTCTCATCGGCTGCCCACCGCGGTTTGGTGTGGCTCTTATCTGGCGTGCGTCCTGCCGGTCACCGTGGCGCGGAGAGGCTCAAGAGGGGTCTGCCCAGCTCGAAGTAGCGCTGCCCTCCTCGCTGACATCAGCCCATGTCGGATCGAGGAGGACGAGCGTGGGACAGGTCATCATCGGTATGGATCCGCATAAGCGGTCCGCGACCATCGAGATCATCAACGACCGCGAGAAGGTCCTCGCGCAGGGCCGGTTCGGCACCGACCGCGACGGCTACCGGACGATGCTGAAGCTCGGCCGGCAGCACAGGGAACGTGTCTGGGCGGTGGAGGGTTGCAACGGCATCGGCCGGCACATCGCTCAACGCCTCGTCGCAGACGGCGAGACCGTGGTGGACGTGCCGGCGAAACTGTCCGCGCGGGCCATCGGTGAAGGCTTCGACGCCCCCGCCCTCGACACGCTCTTCCTCGCCGGTCCGATCTCTTACGACGGCCTACTCGTCCAATGCGCCGGCCGCGTCATCCGGGCCGCACCCGGCAAGGACCTCGCCGAGGTCCACGACTACCACGACCCGGCCACCCCCATCCTCGCCGCCTCACTCCCACGCCGCATGCCCGGATACCGGGCCCTCGGCTTCACCAGAACATGAACGCACCGCACAGGGGGCGTCTGTCGTGACCCAGGGAAGAGTCAGCGCGTGGGAGACTGGCGCCTCGGACACTATGTGCGAGAACCCGGAGCAAGGTCGGCGCGCAGCTGTCGGCGAAGCCTTCGGCCCATGGCGAGTTGGTCGCCTAGCGTGGTGCCGGCGTGCCGGATTGTGGCCGGGCTTGCCAGCACGCGAGGATCCCGTCATCGCGCCCTTGCGGTTGAGGCCGACCGCGCGTGCCCGCAGTGCGGGCACGACGACCGCCTCGGCGGCCCCGCAAATCGAACACCGATGGCCCGCAATCCGAACACGGCTTGTGCCGCAAATCAAACACATACGGCCACGCAGATCGAAACCGTGTCAGTTATCATGACGCCGTGCCCACACCGCACCTGATCCCCCGCCGCGCCGCCACGCAGGTCAACGACGCCTTGGCCGACACCCGCGTCGTGCTGATCAGCGGAGCACGTCAAGCAGGCAAGAGCACCCTGGTTCGCATCGTCGCCGGCGATCGTCTCGCCGAGCGTCGTGATCTCGACCGAGCGCAGGACCGGGCCGCTGCGCTCGCCGACCCGGTCGGCTTCGTGGACTCGCCCGAACTCCTGGTCATCGACGAGATCCAACGCGCTCCAGAACTGTTGCTGGCCATCAAGGCAGCCGTCGACGAGGATCCCCGTCCCGGTCGGTACCTGCTCACCGGCTCTTCTCGCCTGTTCGGCATGGTGGCCGCCCCGGACGCCCTGCCCGGCCGGATGGAAACCGTCGAGCTCTGGCCCTTCTCCCAAGGCGAACTCGAGGGAGCACCGGACGGATTCGTCGACGCCGTCTTCGCGCTCGGTCCGGACCTGCGACACGAGTCGAAGGTGACCCGCGCCGACTACGCGGCTCGGATCGTGTGCGGCGGCCTACCCGAGGCCACGACCCGCACCGACCCACGCCGCCGCCAACGGTTCCTCGACGCCTACGTCCAGGCGCTCATCGACCGCGATGTGCGGCAGCTGTCCGACATCCAGCACAAGGGCGAGCTACGCAAGCTGGTACGCCTCCTCGCGGCCAGGTCCGCGACCATCATCGCCGCCAACTCCCTCGAATCCGCCCTCGGACTGAGCCGGCCAACGATCGCCCGCTACCTCGAAGCCCTGGAAGAGATCTTCCTGATCAAGCGGATCCCCGGCTGGTCCCGCAACCTCGGCACCCGCGCCACCGCCGCGCCCAAAATGATCTTCGTCGACTCCGGCATCGCCGCCAACGAGACCGCCACCGACGCCCGGGCGCTGCTCCGGCCGGGCGCACCGTTCGGGCCACTACTCGAATCATTCGTCCTGTCCGAGCTGTCCCGCCAGCTCACCTGGTCTGAGCAGTCCGTCGACCTGTCCCACTACCGCGACCAGAGCAGGTACGAAGTCGACGCGGTGCTCGAAAACAGATCCGGGCACGTCGTCGGGATCGAAGTCAAAGCAGCCTCCACCGTCGGACCCGACGACTTCCGCGGGCTACGCCGACTCGCCGACCGCCTCGGCGACGACTTCATCGCCGGCATCGTCCTCTACACCGGCACCTCGACGCTGCCGTTCGGCGACAAACTCCGCGCCCTACCAGTCAGTGCCTTATGGCAGATTCCCGCCCCGCCAGCAGACTGACCTCGCTCCCTCCGCAGGTCGCTCCCAGTTGGTGAGGGCCCACCAATGATCGAACGACATGGTCTGCTGATCTTCAGCAAGCGGAGTCTCTACGCGAGTTCGCACAGCGCTAGCTGCCCTGATCTTGGTTGTTCTGGCTGGTAGGGGGTCTTGTCGCGGATGCAGGCCCAGAGGACGTTGAGGCGTTGTCTGGACAGGGCGGCGGTAGCTTGGCGGTGGATCTTTCCTTCGGCTCGTTTCTTGTCGTAGTAGGCGCGTGATCGTGGGCAGTGGGACAGGGCGGTGAAGCTGGACATGCTGAACACCCGGCGCCGACCGCGGTGGTAGCGGTGGGGCCGGACCTGGTGGCCCTGCCTGTGGCCGGAGTCCCTGGAGATCGGAGCGAGCCCGGCGTGGGCGGCGAGTGCTGCGGGGCTTTGGTAGGTGGTGAGGGTGCCGGCGTGGGCGAGGAACTCGGCGGCGAGGGTGGTGCCGATGCCGGGCAGACTGGTGACGATCTTTCCCAACTCGTGGTCGGCAACGACACCGGCGATGGTCTCCTCGATCATGGTGATGCGGACGTTGACCGCTTCCAGGTCGGTGGCCACCTGGGCCACGATCCCGGCTGCGGTGGCCTCGCCCGCGACGGCGACAGTCTGCGTCCGCGCGGCGGTGAGAACCTTGGCGATGAGTGCCTTGGCGGCCCAGACGCCGTGCTGGCGCAGGTAGGCCAGGATGCGGGCTTCACCGGCGCGGCGTAGTCTTGAGGGGGTCTGCCACTGCGCGAGGAGCCGGAGCGCCCTCTGCTGCGCAGGTTGAGCGTTTTCTCCAGGGCGGGGCTGATCATGGTCAGTAGTTCCTGGATGCGGGCAGTGATGCGTACCCGATCGGGCCCTCGGCTTCACCAGAACATGAGTGCATCCCATCGCCGGTTACAGGGATATGACAAAGCCAAGCGTGCTGGGCCTAGCGTAGTAGGCTGACGGGTATGGGCCGGTTCTCCGAGGATGAGCTGCACGCGGTTGTCTCCCGGTACGAGGCGACGCGGGCGCAGGCGTTGACCGAGCGGGACGAGCAGCTGCGGGCGTTTCATGCGGCCGGCTGGCGGCCGGTGGATCTGCAGCGGGTCACCGGGTACAGCCGGGAGACGATCCGTCAGGCGCTCCGACCGGAAGTCCGGCGAGCGACCAACCTCAGCCGGCGCCGGACATCCCCCCGGCCGCCGGCGGACTACCGGCCCTACGGTGACCGGAAGCCCTACGTGGTCGCCGAAACCCTCGCCGAACTGCACGGTCCCACCGGAGGCACGGTGACGCTTCCGCGTCATCTCGACTGGTCCGGCCACGCCGAGTACGACCTCAACCGGGCCGCACGCCTGGCCAGCATGTACAAGGTGGTACTCACCGAAGCCAGTACCGTCGAGGACCTGAACACCTGGCTCGATGCCGACCTCCTCCGGCGGCTCTGGCCCACCCTGTGGCTGCCACCCCAGCTCCGCCAGCGCTGGGAGGACGCCTTCCCCGAACTCACCGCAACCCGCAGCAACGCGGCATAAGAGGTGGACCCCTTCCACGAACGCCTTGCCCGCACCGGGCTCGCGGCGCCGATCGATACGGCTTCGCGCTGGCCGGCGGCTACGCCGTGCAGGCCGCTGGACTTGTCGAGCGGCCCAGTGAGGACGTCGACCTGTTCACCGCCTGGGACCGCCGCGACGAGTTCACCGCTGCGGTCGCCGCCGTCGTACAGGCCTACCGGGACGACGGCCTGACCGTCGAGACCGAGCGGCAGTACGACACATTCGCCCGGCTGGCTGTCACCGACGGCATGCGGGTTTCCAAGGTCGAACTCGGCGTGGACTGGCGTGCCAACGAACCGATCCTCATGGCGATCGGGCCGGTACTGCACCCGGACGACGCGGTCGCGAACAAGATGAGTGCCCTCTATGGGCGAGCGTTCGCTCGCGACTTCATCGACATTGACGCCACGCTCCGATCCGGTCGCTACACGCGCCAGGCCCTCCTCGGCCTCGCGCAGCGCGCCGACCGTGGTTTCGACCGGCGCATCTTCGCCGACGCTCTCGGACAAGCCACCCAGCTCGATCCCGACGACTTCGCCCAGTACGGCGTCACCGGCCGAGCGCTGGACAAACTCCGAAGCCGATTCGCCGAATGGCGCCGCGAACTGCTCGACGACGAGGAAGGATGACTCGGCTCCTGACTCGCGGCAGCGTTAGGCCTGTATACGCAGGACCCACAACGTTCTAGCTGATCGTCGGCAAGCGATCGCAGCGAGCCCGCGCAGCGACCGGCACACGAGGCCAGGAAGTAGAAAGCCGCAGGTCCTCGGCCTACGAACACCGGCGGAGCGTCGGGTTAGGAAACCGTAGCTCTATCCCCTGAGCTACGAGGGCGCGAGGGCCTAGTCTAGCGACCTGGGGGTTCACCTGGGGTGGCAGGGAGTGGCCCACGTTCACCCACGTCCCCCGCACCCCCGCCGCCTCGCCCTCGTCCTCGGGCACAGCGACGGCGACCAACCCCTCACGCTCGCCGCGCTGGTCGCCGCCCGTCCCGTCCCCGAATTGCCCGTCTAACGAAGAGCTACGGCACCCCCGGACGGGCGCTGAGGTCGCCGGGCTGCCGCCCATACCGACGTGGTCGGCGAGCCGCCAGCGAGCGGCCGACGCCGTGCGCGGCGGCGAGTTCGTCGAGCTGAGGAAGGACGATGACCAGCCTAATCGCTCACCACGAGTTGTTGTTCAGACCCCGACTACCGATTCTTCACGGTCCGGGACGAGGAGTGCGACGCTGCGGAAGGCGGCCACACGGCACTCACTCGATCGTACGAGGGCGGCGCTGCGGCGACGGAGTACGAGGTGTACGTGACTGCGGCTCAGGACCTGCTCAAGGTGCGAGCCCGCTTGGAAGTGTGGGACGGGCCCGCCGGCCCGGCAGACGGGTTCGACGACGTCCTAGCTTTCAGGCTGACCTGCCCCAGCGGAATACTGCAAATGGGAGACGGCAGCGGCACCGCTGTCGGAGGGATCGACCTCCCGGGCGGCCCTGGCATGTACACCACGCAGGTACAGAACCGCGGTCGCGCTGACGCCCGCGCGGCACTGCGGCGTCTCGATGAACGAATGATGTCCTCACCTTCCGCAGCCTGGCCAGAACTGTTCGCACCCTACGAAGGCACCGAGGAGTACCTGATCCGCGTCTGGTTCAGCGAACCCCTGCCCGACGACTATGACGATGAGGCCGACCTATACGAGGTGTAGCTTGGTCTACCTTCCTCGGAAGAACATCAACCATCGAGGGCTGTATCCGCGCCTGCGGTGAACGCGCCATCGGCACGCTTAAGATCTGGAAGCTTTTCGCCAAGCTGCGCTACGGCAACCAAGGGCGTGCAGGGCTCCGGTTGGGGAGTGCTTGCCTTGGGAGCCGCTGGGGCAGCGGCTAATCGTGGAGCAGGTGTACGACCACCACGGCAGCGGCCTGTACCGGCTCCCATTACCCGGCGCAAGGCCGTGTAAGGCCTCCATATGGCCAGGTGCCGACCCGCCGGGTGCGAGCGGAGCCAGGAGCGCCTTGTACGTACCGTCAAGGGTCAAGCTCCCAGCCGCCCGTAAGTGCGGAGGTCCGTGTGTCCGGGGGTCCGCAGCTTGCCCTCCCGCGAGTCCCCTGAGTCGGGATCTTTCCGTTCAGGAGGTGCGCCACCTCTGTCACATGCCTCGGCGCGCGTTACGGGTTCGGCAGGGGTGCTGCGCCAGGCTGCGGCAAGTGCTGCCAGGTCGGGGTATCGGTCGGCGGGTGTCGTGGTGGTGGCTCGTACAGCTACCTGTTGTTGATGGCGGGAACCACGCCAGCCGGGTGGGGAGTCGAGGAGGTGGTAGATGGCGCGGCCGAGGGTGTAGCGAGCACGGCTGAACATCTGGTTGCCCGGGTGGAGACGGGCAATGAGCCGACACAGAGCCCCGACGGAACCGGCGAGACCACGTACCTGCGGATGCTGATCAGGCCCCGATGAAGTCGAGGATGCGCCCGTTCACCAGCTCCGGCTGCTCGAGCGGGAGACCGTGACCGGCGCCCGGAATGATCTCAGCCCGTACACCCGGGATCAGCGCCTCCGCCCGGGCGAGTGCCTTCTTCGGGCAGAGCAGCGAGCTGCGGCCGGCAATGATCAACTGCACCGGCACGGTGATGGAGCGCAGCTCGCCGTCGGAGAACGGGCGCGCGGCAGGCCGGTTGGTGCGCCACGTACGGGCGGCCAGCATGACCGGGTTCAGGTGCTCGGGCGGCATGACCAGTGCGTGGTTGGCCAGCAGGCGGGCCAACCAGGGCCGGATGCGCTTGGGCGCGAGCGTGGCGAACGCGCCGAGCAGCAGGTTTGCGTAGAACCGGAACGGCACCTTCTCCAGGCCGCCCGGGTCGAGCAGGGTGACCGACGCGAGCCGTTGCGGCCGGTGCACGGCCAGGCAGAGGCCGAGCCAGCCGCCGTACGAGACGCCGACGACGTGCGCCGATCCCAGACCGAGGCCGGCGAGCGTCTCGTGGAGCCACTCCGCGTTCTCCTCTGAGCCGATCACCACGCGGCGCTGCACGCTGCGGCCCGGGTCGTCGATCGTGTCGATCGCGTACACCGGGTGCTGCTCGCCGAGCTGGGCGATCTGCGGGTACCAGTTCGAGGCGTTACCGGCCGAGCCGTGCAGCAGAACGATCGGCGTGCCCTCGCCGTCTGCCGGGCCGTGGTGGAAGACGTGCACGGTGCCGAAGCTTGTCTCGACGTTGAGCTCGGTGCGGGGTTCGGGCCACGAGCGCATGGCCACGTCGTAGGCCGCGAGGAATCTGTCTCGCGCCTGCTCGCTGGTGAAGCTACCGATGCGTTGCCTGATGGTGCGCATGGGTCCTCCCCGGATTTTGATAGTACGATCGTACTATCAAAATCCACGGTAGGTTATCCGGGATGCCGAGACTGTCCGACCACGCCGAACGGCGCGACCACATCCTGGCCGCGCTGCTGCGCATCGCCGGAACCCGCGGGCTGCACGCCGCCACCATGCGGACCGTCGCGGCCGAGGCCGGCATCACCGTGAGCACCCTGCAGTACTACTTCCACTCCAAGGAGGAGCTGCTCTTCGCCGGGCTGCAACACCTGGCCGAGCGGCTGAGCCGCCGGGCCACGGCGGTGACGGCAGATTCCGTACGGGACGCCATACGCGCCTGGCTTATCCAACTGATACCCGTTGACGAGGAACAGCGGGCGTCGTACCGGGTGTTCGCCGCCTACGCCGCGCTCGCCTTCACCGACAACGCGCTGGCCAGGCAGCCGTACACGCGCAACACCGCCGCCCTCGAGGACGCCATCTCCGGTCGGATCGCGGCCGCCCAGCGTACGGGGGAAGTCGGCGCCGACCGCAAGCCGCAAGCGGAGGCCGCCACCCTCCTCGCCCTCGCGACCGGCCTGGGCGACAGCGTCACGGCCGGCATGCGCCCGGCCGACGACGCCCTGACGCTGCTCGACTACGCACTCGACCGGCTCTTCACCGGCGCATGACCGCCTCGCTGACCCTCGGCTCCTCGATCATCGGCGACAACGCCGGCCCTTGGTCGGTGCTGCGGCCGCTGGTCGGGGTCACCTACCCGCCACCGCCGCCACGGGTTGAGGCAACGGTGCCGGCCTCATCCCACAACTGCAGCAGCAGGCGGTTGACCTCGTTCGGGCGCTGCCGATGCGGTTCATGGTCCGCCCCCGGCACCCGATGCAGGCGGGCGCCGATCCTCCTCGCCACGATGCCGGCGGTGACGATCAGCGCCTCGCCGACACTCGACCGGTAGGCCGACTGCGCGGTTTCCCAGGTGCCCGCAAGCACCAGCTTGGGGTAGTCGTGCGGGCGGAGCGCGTCGACCGGCAGGTCGGCCTCCCAACACGGGCGCTCCCGCAGGGCGGTCCCCGCGGCCCGCACCGCGAACTCCCGGGGCTCGGGGATCGCGTGCTCGCCGGCGCCGTACGCCGCGAGGAGGTATTCCTCCGCCGACATCGATCGCGAGGCCGCCACGTACCGCCGGTTGTTCTCCAACGCTGCGGCCACGACCGGGTGGTCGGCCGCGACCGCCAGCGCCGACGGCTCGATCAACGCTAGCGAGCGCACCAACTCCGGGCGCCGGACCGCGGCGAGGATTGCGACTACGCCGCCGTACGAGTGACCCACCAGGTGAGTGGGCCGGTCCATCAGCCCGACGATGTCGTCGGCGTCCACGTCGTAGTCGCTCTGCTCGGTGTCCGGACTGGCGCCGAAGCCACGCCGGTCCACCACCAGAATCCGTCGATGGCTGGCGAGTGGTTGCTGCCCCGCGAACGCGGCGAGCCCCCATGTCATGGTGCCGTGGATCAGGATGACCTGGTCGTCACGTGCTTGGGGCGCGTCCCAAGTGGTGACATGCAAGGGAAGCATGGGCCCGACGGTAGCGGATGCCAGTGGGCCTGACCCGCTTTGACGGACATCTGAGATCAGGAGCCGGAGGGCTCCAGGAGGATGTCCAGCATCATGGAGAGCATGGGTAAGAAGCGGCCGCGGCCTCGCCGATCGTTTACGGCGCAGTTCAAGGCCGAGATCGTGGAGTTGTGCCAGCGCGGTGATCGGACGATCGGACAGGTTGCGAAGGATTTCGACCTGACCGAGACCGCGGTGCGGGACTGGGTGAAGCAGGCCGAGTTCGACGCCGGCGCCCGTAATGACGGGTTGACCAGCGACGAGCGGGTGGCGGCGGCGGGAACTGGCCGGTCGGGCGGGGCTGGTCGTGGCGGGCGCGCTGCTGCTAGGCGCGGCGCCGATGCTGGTGGACAGCCTCCGGCACGGCCGCAACCCGCTCGCCGCGGTCCTGGCCGCCGGCGGCGGGGACGCGACGGCAAGCTG
>NZ_JBFAVI010000039.1:15447-47618 GCF_040679695.1 Micromonospora sp. NPDC052213 | reverse complement strand
GACGCTGCCAGGACGGTGGCGTTGCGGTCGCGGGCTCTGGCGGTGCTGCGGGGGACGGGGACGATGGCGTCGGTGGACCTGTCCGCCGAGGCGGTTGCCGCCCGGTTGGCCGGCTTCCCCGGCGTTGGTGTCGCGGCGGTGAACGGTCCGTCGACGGTGGTGGTGTCGGGGCCGCCGCAGCCGGTGGCCGACCTGGTGGAGGCGTGCCAGGCCGAGGGTGTGCGGGCGCGGCTGATTCCGGTGGACTACGCCTCGCACTCGCCATCCGTGCAGGAGGTCGCCGAGCAGTTGCGCGCCGACCTGGCCGACATCGCCCCGCAGCCCGGTCACACCCGCCTGGTGTCGACGTTGACCGGCGACTGGGTCGAGCCGGAGAGCATGACGGCGGACTACTGGTACGAGAACCTGCGGCGGACGGTGCAGTTCGACGCCGCCGTGCGGGTGGCGGTCGCGGCGGGTCACACGACGTTCGTGGAGATCTCCCCGCACCCGGTGTTGACCATGCCGATCACCGCGATCCTCGACGACACCGGCACCACCGGGTACACGCTGGGCAGCCTGCGTCGGGGCGACGACGACCCGACGCGGCTGCTGACGAACCTGGCCACCGCGCACGCGATCGGCCTGCCCGTCGACCTGACGAAGGTCCTGGCGAAGGCACCGACCGTCGACCTGCCCACGTACGCCTTCGAGCACCGCCGGTACTGGCCCGCGCCGCCCGTCTTCCCCGGAGACTCCGCGGGCGCGCCGGACATCGACCGGTGGCGCTACCGGATCACCTGGCCGGCCCTGTCGGACCTGCCGCTCACCCGGCTCACCGGCGCCTGGCTGGTTCCGGTTCCCGCCGGCATGGCGGAGGACCCGCTGGTTGCCGACGTGCTCCACGCGCTCGCCAGCGTCGGCGCGGACGTCGTACCCGTCGAGGTGGACGCGGCCGGCGACGAGCCGGAGCTGGCCGACCGGCTGCGGGCCGTGTTCCCCGCCGGCGACGGGCCCGGAGCCGTGCTCTCGCTGCTCGGGCTGGACGAGCGCGCGCACCCGGAGCACCCCGCGACCTCGCTCGGCGTGACCGGGACCGTCCTGCTGGTGCAGGCGCTCGGCGCGCTCGGCGCCGAAGCACCGCTGTGGTGCGCGACCCGGCGGGCCGTCACGGTCGGCGCCGGCGACCCACCGCCGCACCCGGCGGCTGCCGCCGTCTGGGGCCTCGGCCGGGCGGTCGCCCTGGAGCACCCCGACCGCTGGGCCGGCCTCGTGGACCTGCCGGACACCCTCGACGCCTTCACCGGTGCGCGACTCTGCGCGGTGCTCGGCGACACCGGCGGCGAGGACCAGATCGCCGTCCGCGACTCGGGTGTCTTCGTCCGCCGGCTCACCCGGATCACCGACGCCGAGCCGGCCACGTCCACGGACGGGACGGAGGACGACGGCTGGCGGATGCGCGGCACCGTGCTCATCACCGGCGGCACCGGCGGGCTCGGCGGGCACATGGCCCGCTGGGCGGCCCGCGCGGGCGCGCAGCACGTCCTGCTGGCCAGCCGGCGCGGTCCGGACGCGCCGGGCGCCGCCGAACTGGAGGCGGAGCTGACCGGGCTCGGCGTACGGGTCACGGTGGCCCGCTGCGACGTCACCGACCGCGACCAGGTCGCCGGCCTGCTGGCCGCCGCGCCCGCCGACGCCCCGCTGACCGCCGTGCTGCACACCGCCGCCGTCCTCGACGACAGCATCGTGGACACGGTGACCCCGCAGCGCCTGCACACCGTCGCCGCACCCAAGTGCGCCGCCGCCGTCCACCTCGACGAGCTGACCCGCGACCTCGACCTGGACGCGTTCGTGCTGTTCTCCTCGGTCGCCGGCACCACCGGTAACGCCGGGCAGGGCGCGTACGGGGCGGCGAACGCCTTCCTCGACGCCCTCGCCGAGCGGCGCCGGGCCGAGGGCCTGCCGGCACTCTCCGTCGCCTGGGGCGCCTGGAGCGGCGCGGGGCTGCCCGCCGACAACGAGCGGGCGCAGCAGCGGCTGCGCCGGGGCGGCATGGTCGGCATGGATCCGGAGCTGGCCGTCGAGGCGCTCGCGCGGGCGCTGCGTCGCGGCGACGCCACCACCCTGATCGCCGACATCGACTGGCCCCGGTTCGCCCCCGCGTTCGCCCTGGTCCGGCGCAGCCCGCTGATCGGCGACCTGCCCGAGGTGCGCGAGGCGGCCCGGCAGCTCGCGCAGCAGACCGCCGAGGAGGAGACGGACGAATCGTCGGCGCTGGCCCGGCGGCTCGGCGGGCTGTCCCCGACGGAGCGCACCGAGGCGCTGCTGGAACTGGTCCGTCAGTGCGCAGCGACCGCCCTCGGCTACGGCTCGCCGGACGACGTGCCGGCCACCCGGCCCTTCCGGGACCTGGGCCTGGACTCGCTGACCGCGGTGGACATGCGAAACCTGCTCGCCACCGCCACCGACCTGCGGCTGCCCACGACGCTCGCCTTCGACTACCCCAACCCGACGGCTCTCGCCGGGCACCTCGACGAGCTGCTCACCGGCGTCGCGGCGGCCGCGCCCGCCCCGGCCCCGGCCGCCACCCGAGCCGACGACGAACCGATCGCCATCGTGTCGATGAGCTGCCGCTTCCCCGGCGGGGCGGACAACCCGGAGCTGCTGTGGCAGCTGCTCGCCGCGGGCGGGGACGCGATCGGCGAGTTCCCCACCGACCGGGGCTGGGACCTCGAGCGGCTCTTCGACCCCGACCCGGAGCACGAGGGCACCAGCTACGCCCGGGAGGGCGCGTTCGTCACCGGGGTCGCCGACTTCGACGCCGGGTTCTTCGGCATCAGCCCCCGGGAGGCCCTCGCCATGGACCCGCAGCAGCGGCTGCTGCTGGAGGCGTCCTGGGAGGCGATCGAGCGGGCCGGGATCGACCCGCAGGCGCTGCGCGGCAGCCCCACGGGCGTCTTCGTCGGCACCAACTACCAGGACTACCGCAACCTGATGTTCGCCGCCGAGGGTGCCGAGGGGCACCTGATGACCGGCAACGCCGCCAGCGTCCTCTCCGGCCGGGTGTCGTACACCCTCGGCCTGGAGGGGCCCGCCGTCTCGGTCGACACCGCCTGCTCCTCGTCGCTGGTCGCGCTGCACTGGGCCTGCCAGGCGCTGCGCCAGGCGGAGTGCTCCCTCGCCCTGGTCGGCGGGGTCACCGTGATGGCCACCCCCGGGGTGTTCGTGGGCTTCAGCCGGCAGCGGGGCCTGGCCCCGGACAGCCGGGTGAAGGCGTTCGCCTCCGCCGCCGACGGCACGAGCTGGGGCGAGGGCCTCGGCGTGCTGCTGGTCGAGCGGCTGAGCGACGCCCGCCGAAACGGCCACCGGGTCCTCGCGGTGATCCGGGGCAGCGCCGTCAACCAGGACGGCGCCAGCAACGGCCTGACGGCCCCGAACGGTCCGTCGCAGCAGCGGGTGATCCGGCAGGCCCTGGCCAACGCCGGCCTCGCCGCCGCCGACGTGGACGCCGTGGAGGCGCACGGCACCGGCACCCGGCTGGGCGACCCGATCGAGGCGCAGGCGCTGCTCGCCACGTACGGGCAGGACCGGCCGGCGGACCAGCCACTCTGGCTCGGGTCGATCAAGTCCAACATCGGCCACACGCAGGCCGCCGCCGGCGTCGCGGGCATCATCAAGATGGTGCTGGCCCTCCAGCACGAGTACCTGCCGCGGACCCTGCACGTGGACGAGCCGACCAACCAGGTGGACTGGAGCGTCGGTGCCGTCGAACTGCTCACCGAGGGCCGGCCCTGGCCGGTGACCGACCACCCGCGCCGCGCCGCCGTCTCCTCGTTCGGGATCAGCGGCACCAACGCGCACGTCATCCTGGAGCAGTCCCTGGAGTCCCCCGCGCCGGCCTCGCCGGCGGGCGGGGACGGCCGGCTGCCGGTCGTGCCGGTGCTGCTGTCGGCGCGTAGCGCGTCCGCCCTGGCCGTCCAGGCCGCCCCGTGGGCCGACCGGCTCACCGGGCCGCAGGCCCCGTCGACGGTCGACGTCGGCTGGTCGTCGGTGGTGTCCCGGGCCGCCCTGGAGCACCGGGCCGTCGTCCTGGCCACCGACCCGGACACCCTGCGCGACGGGCTGCGCGCCCTCGGCTCCGGCGACGACTCGCCGCTGCTGGTCACCGGCGCCGTGGCGTCCCGGCCGAAGGTGGCGTACCTGTTCTCCGGGCAGGGCGCGCAGCGGGCCGGTATGGGCCGCGAGCTGGCCGAGGCGTACCCGGCCTTCGCCGCCGCGCTCGACGAGGTCTGCGCCGCCCTCGACCCGCACCTGCCCCGCCCGCTGAAGCCGGTGCTCTTCGCCGGCCCCGGCACCCCCGACGCGGAGCTGCTGGACCGCACCGAGTTCACCCAGCCGGCGCTGTTCGCCGTCGAGGTGGCCCTGTACCGGCTCCTCCAGGCGTGGGGCGTACGCCCCGCCGCCGTCGCCGGGCACTCCATCGGCGAGTTCGCCGCCGCCCACGCCGCCGGCGTGCTGTCCCTGGCCGACGCCGCCGAGCTGGTCGCCGCCCGGGGCCGGCTGATGCAGGCGCTGCCGGACGGCGGCGCGATGCTCGCCATCGCCGCCACCGAGGACGAGGTGGCCGCCTCGCTCGGCGACCGCGTCGACCGGGTCTCCGTCGCCGCCGTCAACGGCCCGACCGCCGTGGTGGTCTCCGGGGCCGGCGACGCCGTCGAGGAACTGGCCGCCGAGTGGTCCGCCCGAGGCGTACGGGTCAAGCGGCTGACGGTCAGCCACGCGTTCCACAGCCCGCTGATGGACCCGGTGCTCGACGACTTCGCCGCCGTCGCCGCCCGGCTGCGCTACCAGGCCCCGACCGTTCCGATGGTCTCCACGGTCACCGGTGCGCCGGTCGACGTGGCGCGGATCGGCACCCCGGCGTACTGGGTCCGGCACGCCCGCGACGCGGTGCGCTTCGCCGACGCCGTCGCGGCGCTGCGGGAGCAGGGCGTCACCGCGTACGTCGAGGTCGGCCCGGACGGGGTGCTCACCGCCCTCGCCCAGGCCGTCCTCGCCGACGCCGGCCGGGCCCCGCTGGTGGTGCCCACCCTGCGCAGGGACCGCCCGGAGCCGGCCACCCTGATGCGGGCCGTCGCCGCGCTGCACACCCACGGCGTCTCCCCGGACTGGACCGCCGTGTACGCCGGCACCGGGGCCCGGCGCGTCGACCTGCCCACGTACCTCTTCGAGCGGCAGCGCTACTGGCCGGAGCCGCCCCGGTGGATCACGGCGGACGCCCCCGACGAGGCCACCGCGGTCGAGCGCCGGTTCTGGGCCGCGGTGGAGGCCGAGGACTTCGACACCCTCGTCCGCGAGTTGGACGTGCACCGCGACCAGCCGTTCGGGGCGGTGCTGCCGGCGCTGTCCGCGTGGCGGCGGCGCGGCCGGGAACGTTCCCTGGTGGACGGCAGCCGGTACCGGGTGGTGTGGGAGCCGGTGGCCGAGCCGCCCGCGCCGGAGGCCACCGGCCGTTGGCTGGTGCTGCTGCCCGCCGACCGGGCCGACGACCTCGCCCTGGAGTCGTGCACCTGGAGCCTCGGCGCGGACGTCACGTCGGTGCCGGTGGACACCGCCCTCGACCCCGACGACCTGGCCGCGCGGCTGGCCGAGGTGGTCGCCGAGGCGGTCGGCGACGGGCCGCTGTCGATCCTGTCCTTCCTCGGCCTGGACGAAGCCCCGCACGCCGAGTACCCGGCGCTGCCGCGGGGGCTCGCCGCCACCGTGCGGCTGCTCCAGGAGCTCGCCGACACCGACGCCCCGGCCCGGCTGTGGTGCGTGACCCAGGCCGCGGTCGGCGTCGACGACGACGCCCCGGAGAACCCCCGGCAGGCCATGCTGTGGGGGCTGGGCCGGGTCGCCGCCCTCGAGCAGACCGGCCGCTGGGCCGGGCTGGTCGACCTGCCCACCAGCATCGACAGCTGGACCGCGGCCCGCCTCGGGGCCGTGCTCACCGGTGGCGGCGCGGAGGACCAGTTCGCCGTCCGCGAGTCCGGCGTGTTCGTCCGCCGGCTCGCTCCGGCGGTCACCGCCGCCGACCCCGCGCCGTGGCGGCCCCGCGGCACCGTGCTGATCACCGGCGGTACCGGGGCGCTGGGCGGGCACGTCGCCCGCTGGGTGGCCGGCGCGGGCGCCGAACGGATCGTGCTGACCAGCCGGCGTGGCGCGGACACCCCCGGCGCCGCCGAGCTGCTGGCCGAGCTGGACGTCCTCGGCGTCGAGTGCCGGGTGGCCCGGTGCGACGTCGCCGACCGCGCCGCGATGACCGGCCTGCTGGCCGAGCTGCGCCGGGAGGGCCCGCCGCTGCGCGCGGTGGTGCACGCCGCCGGGGTCAGCGAGGTGGTGCCACTGGCCGATAGCACGCTGGAGGACCTGGCGTACGTCATCGCCCCGAAGCTGGCCGGCGCCGAGCTGCTCGACGAGCTGCTCGACGGCGTCGAGCTGGACGCGTTCGTGCTGTTCTCGTCCATCGCGGCCGTGTGGGGCAGCGGCGGCCAGGGCGCCTACGCGGCCGGCAACGCCTACCTGGACGCGCTCGCCGAGCGGCGGCGGGCCCGGGGCCTGCCGGCCACCTCCGTGGCCTGGGGGCCGTGGACCGAGTCGGGCATGTTCACCGACGGCGCGCCGGAGCAACTGCGCCGCCGGGGCCTGCGGGTGATGCCGCCCGGCGTGGCGATGGCCGGGCTGCGGCACGCCCTGGCCGTCGGGGACACCTGCGTGACCGTCGCCGACGTCGACTGGGCCACGTTCCACCCGCTGTTCACCGCGCTGCGGCCCAGCCCGCTGCTGGCCGGCCTGCCGGCCGTACGGGCGCTGGCCGCCGCCCCCGCCGCCGCGCCCGACCCGGCCGCGCCGGTCCACCGGGACCTGCTGGCGGAGCTGCGCGGGCTCCCGGCCGAGGAGCGGCGCGCCGCGCTGCTGGACATGGTGCGGGTGGACGCGGCCAAGGTGCTCGGCCACCAGTCCGGGGACGCGATCGACACCGACCGGGGCTTCCTCGACCTCGGCTTCGACTCGCTCACCGCCGTGGAGCTGCGCAACCTGCTCACCGCGGCGACCGGGCACGAGCTGCCCACCACGGTCGTCTTCGACTACCCGACCCCGGCGGGCCTGGCCGACCACCTGTACGAGGAACTGTTCCCCGACGCCGGGGCGGACGCCGCCGACGGCGGCGACGAGGAGTCGGTGCGCCGGGTCCTCGCCGCGATCCCGCTGGACCAGCTGCGCCAGGCCGGCCTGCTCGACCAGCTCCTGCGGCTGGCCCCCACGGTCACCGGCTCGGCCCCGGTCGTCCCGGTGGCCGCCGTCGCGGCCGCGCCGGCCGCGCCCGAGGACGAGATCCGCGAACTCGACGTCGCCGGCCTGGTCCGGATGGCCCTGGAAGGCACCGACTCGTGACCCGGCTGGCCGCAAGGAGCCCCCGATGAGCGTCTCACTGGACGAGGTCGTCAGCGCGCTGCGCGCGTCCCTGCTGGACAACCAGAAGCTCAAGCAGCAGAACCAGCAGCTCACCGCCGCGCTGAGCGAACCCGTCGCGATCATCGGGATGAGCTGCCGCTTTCCCGGCGGCGTCTCCTCGCCGGAGCAGCTGTGGGACCTGGTCGCGGCGGGCACCGACGCCATGTCGGCGTTCCCCGACGACCGGGGCTGGGACCTCGACGCGCTCTACGACACCGACCCGGACAGCCGGGGCACCTCGTACGTGCGGGAGGGCGGCTTCCTGCACGAGGCGGGCCACTTCGACCCGGCGTTCTTCGGCATCAGCCCCCGCGAGGCCCTCGCCATGGACCCCCAGCAGCGGCTGCTGCTGGAGTCGGCGTGGGAGGCGTTCGAGCGGGCCGGCATCGACCCGACGGCGCTGCGCGGGGCACCCACCGGCGTGTACGCGTCGATCAGCAGCCAGGGCGACTACGCGGCCCTGCTGACCGGCGTCGGCGGCGGCGTCGAGGGATACCTGGGCACGGGCAGCGCCGCAGCCGTGGCCAGCGGCCGGATCTCGTACGCCCTCGGCCTGGAGGGGCCGGCGGTCACCGTGGACACCGCCTGCTCGTCGTCGCTGGTCGCGCTGCACCTGGCCTGCCAGGCGCTGCGGCTGGGGGAGTGCACCCTCGCGCTGGCCGGCGGGGTGTCGGTGATGGCCACCCCCACCGTCTTCGTCGAGTTCTCCCGCCAGCGGGGGCTGTCCACGGACGGCCGGTGCAAGGCGTTCGCGGCCGCCGCCGACGGCACCGGCTGGTCCGAGGGCGTGGGCATGCTGCTGCTCGAACGGCTCTCCGACGCCCGCCGCAACGGCCACCGGGTGCTGGCCGTGGTACGCGGCAGCGCCGTCAACCAGGACGGGGCGAGCAGCGGCCTGACCGCGCCGAACGGCCCCTCCCAGCGCCGGGTCATCCGGGCGGCCCTGGCCAACGCCGGGCTGACCGCCGACCAGGTCGACGTGGTCGAGGCGCACGGCACCGGCACCACGCTCGGCGACCCGATCGAGGCGCAGGCGCTGCTGGCCACGTACGGGAAGCAGCGTCCCGCCGACCGTCCGCTGTGGCTCGGCTCGGTCAAGTCGAACATCGGCCACACCCAGGCCGCCGCCGGCGTCGCCGGGATCATCAAGATGGTCCTCGCCATGCGGCACGGCGTGCTGCCGCGCACCCTGCACGTCGACGAGCCCACCCCGCACGTCGACTGGTCGGCCGGCGCGGTCACCCTGCTCACCGAGCCCACGCCGTGGCCCGAGACCGGCCAGCCTCGCCGCGCCGGGATCTCCGCCTTCGGCGTCAGCGGCACCAACGCCCACACCATCATCGAGCAGGCCGCCCCCGAGGACGCCGCGACCGACCGGCCCGCCGGTCCGCCCCCGCCGCCGGCCCCGTGGATCGTCTCCGCCCGCTCCGCGCCGGCCCTCGCCGGGCAGGCCCGCCGGCTGCTGGACCACCTGGCCGTCCACCCCGACCTGTCCCCGGCCGACGTGGCGTACTCCCTGGCCACCACCCGGGCGGCGCTGCCGCACCGGGCCGCCGTGACCGGCGCCGACCGCGCCGACCTGCTGGCCGGCCTGCGCGCGGTCGCCGAGGACCGCCCCGCGCCCGGGGTGGTGCGCGGCGTGGCCCGTCCCGCGGGCAAGCTCGCCTTCCTCTTCACCGGCCAGGGCGCCCAGCGTCCCGGCATGGGCGCCGAACTGCACCGCCGGTTCCCCGCCTTCGCCGCTGCCTTCGACGAGGTCGCCGCCGAACTCGACCGGCACCTGAGCCGCCCGCTGCGCGAGGTGGTGTTCGCCGCCCCCGGTTCGCCCGAGGCGGCGCTGCTGGACCACACCGAGTTCACCCAGCCGGCGCTGTTCGCGTACGAGGTGGCCGCGTACCGGCTCGTCACCGCGTGGGGGCTGCGCCCGCACCACCTGCTCGGCCACTCGGTCGGCGAGCTGGCCGCCGCGCACGTCGCCGGGGTGCTGTCGCTGGCCGACGCGGCGGCCCTGGTCGCCGCCCGGGGCCGGCTCATGCAGGCGCTGCCCGAGGGCGGGGCGATGCTCGCCGTACGGGCGACCGAGGCCGAGGTCGCCCCGCTGCTCGACGAGCGGGTGTCCCTGGCCGCCGTGAACGGCCCCGCGTCCGTGGTGCTCTCCGGCGACGTCGACGCCGTGCTCGCCGCCGGCGAACGGCTCGCCGCCCAGGGCCGGCAGACCCGCCGGTTGCAGGTCAGCCACGCCTTCCACTCCGCACGCATGGAGGCCGTGCTGGCCGACTTCCGGGTGGTCGCCGAGAAGGTCACCTGGCACCCGCCGACCCTGCCGGTGGTCTCCGACCGCACCGGCGCCCTGCTCACCGCCGCACAGGCCACCGACCCCGGGTACTGGGTTGACCACGTGCGGGACACCGTGCGCTTCCGCGACGGGATCGTCACGCTCGCCGCCGCCGGGACCGGGACGTTCCTGGAGCTGGGCCCGGACGCCGCGCTCACCGCGCTGGGCCGGGAGTGCCTGCCCGACCTGGACGCCGCCGCCTTCGTGCCGGTGAGCCGCCGGGACCAGGCCGAGGCGGCCGGCCTGCTCGCCGCGCTCGCCGCCGTGGACCTGCGCGGGGCCGGGGTCGACTGGGCGGCCCTGTTCGCCGGCACCGACGCAGCCCGGGTCGAGCTGCCCACCTACGCCTTCCACCACGAGCGGTACTGGCCCGACCCCATGGAACTCGGCCTCGGCGCCCGGCGGGCGCAGGCCGCCGTGGACGGGAAGTTCTGGGCCGCCGTCGAGGAGGACCAGCCGGCCGCGCTCGCCGCCGTCCTCGGCCTCGACGCCGACCGGCGGGACGCGCTGACCGAGCTACTGCCCGCCCTCGCCGCGTACCGGGGGCGGCAGCGCCGGCGGTCCGAGCTGGACGGCCTGCGGTACCGCACCGGCTGGGTGCGCCTCGACCCGCCGACCGGTGGTACCCCGCCGACCGGCCCCTGCCTGGTGGTCGCCCGCGCCGGGGACCCGGCCGGGCCGGTGCTGGCCGCGCTCCGAGCCGAGGGCCTGTCGCCGGTACTCGTCACCGTGGGTGACGACCCGGGGGACCTCGCCCTGCCCGCCGGGGACGCCCCGTCGGTGGTGGTCTCGCTGCTCGCGGCAGGGGATCCGGACGGCCTCGTCGGGACCGGCCCGCTGGCCGGCACGGCCGCGCTGGTCCGGGCCCTCGCCGACGTGGGCGGCGTCCGGGTGTGGTGCGTGACCCGGGGGGCGGTCGCCGTGGACGGCGACGATCCCGCGCCGGCCGTCGCCGGGGCGTACGTGTGGGGCCTGGGTCGGGTGCTCGCGCTGGAACAGCCGCGGCTGTGGGGCGGGCTGGTGGACCTGCCGGCCGCCCCCGACGACGGGGCTTTCGCCGAGCTGGCCCGCCTCGTCGCCGCCGGCGGCGCGGAGGACCAGGTGGCGGTCCGCGCCGCCGGGGTGTACGCACGGCGGCTGGAACGCGCTCCGACCGGCCCGGCCGCCGGAGACGAGGACTGGCGGCCCCGGGGCGCGGTGCTGGTCCACGGCGCGGCGGGGGTACGGCAGGCGCACGTGCTGCGCTGGCTGGCCGACCGCGGCGCGACCCACCTCGTCCTCGCCGGCGCGGCGGCGTCCACCGCGCCGGCCGGTGTCCACGTCACGGCGGTCGTCGACCCGACCGCGCTGTCGCCGGAGCTGGACCGGCTCGCCGCCGCCGGGACGCCGGTGCGGACCGTCATCCACGTCGCCGACTCCGGCGGGGCCGGCGAGCCGGTCACCGCACTCGACCCGACCGGGCTGGCCGCCGCCGTCGCTGTCGGCACCGCCGCCGTGGCACTGCTCGACGCCGCCGTCGCCGACCGGCCGGTCGACGAGTTCGTCGTCTTCTGCTCCACCGCCGCCACCTGGGGCAGCGGCGGGGCCGCCGTCGCCGCCGCCACCGGCGCCGGCCTGGAGGCGCTGGCCGCCCGCCGCCGGTCCGCCGGCCGGCCGGCCACGGTCCTGGCCTGGGTGCCGTGGGCCGACGAGGTCGCCGAGCCGGGGCAGCTGCGCCGCCGGGGCGTCCGGCCGCTCTCCGCCGAGCTGGCCCTGGCCGCTCTGCAGCAGGCCGTCGGGCGCGGCGACGATTTGCTGGCCGTGGCGGACGTCGACTGGCCCGTGTTCGTGCCGGCGTTCACCGCGGTGCGCCGCAGCCCGCTGCTGCGCGGCGTGCCGGAGGCCGCCGCCGTCGTCGGCGCGGACGGGCCGGCCGGCGGCGCCGTCGTCGACCCGGCGGGGGCGCTGCGCGACCGGCTGACCGCCGCCTCCGTCGCCGACCGGCACCGGATCCTGCTGGACCTGGTCCGGGCACAGGTGGCCACGGTGCTCGGGCACGCCTCGCCCGGGGCGATCGAGGCCGACCGAGACTTCCTGGAGCTGGGCTTCGACTCGCTGACGGCGTTGGAGCTGCGGGACGCGCTGCGCCAGGAGACGGGGGCGGAGCTGTCCGCCACCCTGCTGTTCGACCACCCCAGCCCGACGGCGTTGGCCCGTCACCTGCTCGGCCAGATCCTCGGCGCCGACGCGGCCGGCGAAGCCCCGGCCGGCGAGGGCGCGGGCACCCCGGAGGGCGCGGGCGGGATCCTCGGCGGGCTGTTCCGCCAGCCGAAGGCGCGCGCCGACGCCGCCGGGTACGCCGAGCTGCTGGTCAAGCTGGCCCAGTTCCGGCCCAGCTTCACCGAGCCGGCGCAGCTCACCCGCCCGGCCGGGATCCTCCGGCTGGCCGAGGGTGGCGCGGGCGCCCCGCTGGTCTGCTGCTGCACGATGTCGCTGCTGTCCGGGGCGCACGAGTACGCCCGGATCGCCGCCGGCTTCCGCGGCCTGCGGGACGTCTGGGCGCTGCCCAACCCCGGCTTCGGAGTGGGCGAGGAGCTGCCCGCCGACCTGGACGCGCTGCTGCGGGTGCACGCCGACACCGTGCTGCGGACCGTCGGCGGCGGCCCGTACGTGCTGGCCGGCCACTCCGGCGGCGCGATGGTGGCCAACGTGCTGGCCCGCGAGCTGGAACGCCAGGGCCGGCCGCCGGCCGCGGTGGTGCTGATGGACACCTACCCGGCGAACAGCGAGGTGCTCGGCGGTTGGACGTCGCAGCTGCTCGACGGGATGGTCGAGCGGGACAGCGCGTACACCCCGATGGACGACTACCGGGCCACGGCCTGGGCCGGGTACCTGCCGCTGTTCCTCGACTGGCAGCCCGCCCCGATGGCGTCGGCGACCCTGCTGGTCCGGGCCGGCGAACCGCTGGGGGAGTGGAGCGGGGAGCCCGACGGCTGGCGGTCGGTGTGGCCGTACCCGCACGAGGCGGTGGACGCGGCCGGCGACCACTTCACGATGGTCGGCGAGCGGGGTCCGGAGCTGGCGGCCGGCGTGCAGGAGTGGCTGTCCGGGCGAGGCCTCTAGGAGCGCCCCCGGGCAGCCCCTAACACCCCCTAACCCGACTATCGACATCTGTCGTAGCGGTGACCAGAACGGGAGCATGGCGACGTGGACGAGGCAGTGGTGGTCGAGGAGCTGGTCAAGCAGTACCAGCCCAACATGCCGGCGGCGGTGGACGGGCTGAGCTTCACCGTCGCCGCGGGCGAGGTCTTCGGTCTGCTCGGGCCGAACGGCGCGGGCAAGACCACGACGATCGGTGTGCTGACGACGCGGGTGCGGGCCACCTCCGGGCGGGCGACCGTCTGCGGGGCGGACGTCGCGCGCGCGCCGGCCGTGGCCCGGCAGTTGCTGGCGGTCGTGCCGCAGCGGGTGAACCTGGACCGGGCGCTGACCGTCCGGCAGAACCTGTTGTTCCACGCCGCGTACCACCGGGTGCCCCGGGCGCAGCGGGCCAGGCGCGCCGACGAACTGCTGGAGCAGATGGGGCTCAAGGAGTTCGCCAACGCCCGCACGGACTTCCTCTCCGGGGGCCTCGCGCAGCGCACCATGATCGCCCGGGCGCTCATGCACTCGCCCCGTGTGCTGTTCCTCGACGAGCCGTCCAGCGGCCTCGACCCGCAGTCCCGGCTCTTCGTGCACGACCGGGTCGCCGAGCTGAAGCGGGCCGGCGTCACCGTCGTGGTGACCACCCACGACATGGACGAGGCGGAGAAGCTCTGCGACCGGGTCGGCATCGTCGACCACGGCAAGCTGCTCACGCTGGACACCCCCGCCGCGCTGACCCGTACCCTGCCCGGCAGCAGCACGCTGACTCTCGTGGTGGCCGCCGGTGCCCCCGCCGAGGAGGTGCGGGCCGCGCTCGGCGCCATCCCCGACGTGGAGCGGGTGGAGCACTTCAAGGCGAGCCCGGGAGCCGCCGCCGCGGCGCCGACGTTCCCCGGCATGCCGCCGATGCCGATGCCCGCGCCGGCGCCCGAGGCGCCCGCCGACCCCGACGGCACGCTCTCCTTCCGGGTCTACACCGGCACCCAGCCGGCCAACGCCATCCCGATGGCGCTGAAGATCCTCGCCGACCTGGGTTGCGAGGTCCGCGACCTCAACATCGGCCAGCCCAGCCTGGAAGACGTCTTCATCCACCTGACCGGAAGGGAACTTCGGTGAGCGTCACCGCCCCCGCCACCCCGTCCGCGCCGTCGCCGGTGCGCGCGATGGACCAGTTCGCCACGTTCCGCGCGGTGCTCTCGCGGGACCTGTTCGTCACCGGCCGGGAGCTGGTGGGCTTCCTGCTCCAGGTCTTCATCCAGCCGCTGTTCATGCTGCTGATCTTCGGCAAGGTGCTCGGCGACCTGGGGTACGCCAGCGACGACTTCACCAACGTGCTGCTGCCCGGCGTGATCGCGCTGAACGCCTTCCTGATCGGGCTGGAGAACACCGCGCTGCCGATGGTGATGGACTTCTCCTTCACCCGGGAGATCGAGGACCGTCTCCTGTCGCCCATGGCGATCCCGCTGGTGGCCCTGGAGAAGATCGTCTTCGGCGGCATCCGCGGGTTGATCGCCGGCGTGGTGCTGATCCCGGTCGGCATGCTCATGCTCGACGTCACCTGGCCCTGGGCGGTGGTGTTCAAGGTGATCGGGGTGCTGGCGGTCGGCGCGCTGGTGGGCGCGGCGGTGGGCCTGACCTTCGGCACCCTGGTCCCGACGCAGCACATCCAGATCATGTTCACCGTGGTGATGACCCCGCTGATGTTCACCGGCGCGACCCAGTTCCCGCTGCTCGGCCTGGACTCGCTGCGCTGGTACCAGGTGATCTGTTCGCTCAACCCGCTCACCTACGTCAGCGAGGCCACCCGGTCGTTGGTCGGCCCGTCCGGGGTGGAGTCGGTGCCGCTCTGGCTCGACATGCTCGTTCTCGCCGGGGTGTTCGTGGTGTTCACGGCGATCGGCATCCGCGGTTTCATGCGCCGGGCGATGGACTGACCGGCACGAGACGGGGTGACGCCGCCGCGCGCAGCGCCTCCTCGCCTGGCGAGCAGGCGCTGCGCAGATCGGCCAGGACCGCCGGGTCGAGCCTCGTGGCGCTCCCGGCACGGGACAGGTCGAGGCGGCGGCACGCCTCGTCCAACCAGCTCTGCTCGGCCTCCACGCCGATGAACTCCGCCAGCATGGTCAGCTGTGGCACCGGATCGGCCAGCAGTGTTTCGTAGCGCAGTGACATCCGCGACCCGGGCGGAACGTGCGACAGACTTTCCACCCCTTGCTGGATCAGTGACGACCACAGCCGACCGAATTCCGGCAACGGAAGGTCGGTGCCCATGATGAAATCCGGGTCCAGTTGCCCCATGAACATCTTGGCGAAATCCGGGGGCAGTAGTCGGAGTTGCCGCGGTGGCAGCGGAATGTATTCGCCGTTGAATTCCTTGGGGGGTGCGCCGGCGAGCCGCGCGGCCTCGATGGCGAGCATGATCATGCGGAATCCGGCGTGCCGACTCATCGACAACGCGCAGTCCGGCCCGTCGCGGTACATGTGGATGAATCGTGCTTCCGGAAATGTCGCCCGAAGCTGGCCCACCAGCGGCAGTGAGAGACCGGAGCGTTCCACGGTCACCGACCGGCCGAATCGGTCGCGCATCCACGCGAACAGGTGCCGGTAGTGCTCGACCACCGGCCGGCGCGGCCAGCGCCGCACCTCCCCGGCCAGTTCGTCGTGCAGCGCGTCGGGGTCGTTCGTCAACATCGGCAGGGTCATGTGGCAGATCGCCGGTACGCCGGTCTGCGGGCGGAAGCGGCCGGAGTCGTAGGGGTAGAGATGCTCCGGGACACGCAGCCCGCTGCCCACCATTCCGTCCAGGTTCGGGTCGGGTTTTGCCAGCAGTTGCCAGAACTGGAGTCCGTTGATCGGCCGCGGCGGGAACGCGCGAAGCCGGACCGTGGCGAAGAATTCACTGAGGCTCGATATCGCGGGATGGGTGTGCAGGATCGTTGACAGGAGTGTGGATCCGCAACGTCCGGTCCCGACGATGAAGGTTAGCGTCATTGCCGCCCCGCTTCCCGCGCAGCCGGTTGGACGACCGACCGACTCCATTCATTGAAGCTCGCCGTCGGACTTGAACCTACCGACGGCGAGGAGCTAAGTCCAGAGGCGAGGTGAGCCTTCCCGCATTAGTCTGGCCTGGCCAAACCTGGTATCTGTTCGACGAGCGTAAATGAAATCCTTTCGGATGCGGGGCCGTGGGGGGCCGCCGGGGGGGGGGGGGGGGGGTGCGGAGCGCGGAGGTACAGGGTGGTTTTTTTGTGTTTAACGGCGCAGCCCCCGGGGGGGGGGGGGGGGCGGCCCCCACGGCAGGGAGCATGACGGTGGTGACGTTGTCCAGGAACGGCGACAGGGCGGGGCGGCACGTCGTGGCCCGTCCCGCCCGCACCGTCAGGACGCCTCGACCCGCGCGTCCTCGGGCAGCGGATCGGCGTGCGCCACGAGCCGGGCCGGCAGGTCCGTGCGCCGCTTCACGTCGAGCTTGCGGTACACCCTCGTCAGATGCTGCTCGACCGTGCTCACCGTGATGAACAGCTTGCTGGAGATCTGGCGGTTGGTGTGGCCCTGGGCGGCCAGCGCGGCCACCCGGCGCTCGGCCTCGCTCAGCCCGTCGTCCGGCTCCTGCGTCTCGGCGCCGGCCGGGTACGCCGGCAGCACCTCGCCCGGCTCCCGCCGGATGAGTCGCTGGGCCAGCACCGACGCCCCGCAGTCCTGGGCCAGTTGGTACGCCCGGCGGACCAGCAGCCGGGCCCGCGCCGAGTCACCCGCCCGCTGCAACGTCTGGCCGGTGTCGCCGAGCGCCCGCACCAACTCCAGCCGGTCGCCGCACGCCTGCAACAGGTTGACCGCCTCGGAGAGCAGCTTCCGCCGATGGTCCGGGGCGGCGGTGGTGGCGAGCAGCCGCAGCGTCCGACCCCGCGTCCGGTCGTCGACCCCGTGCGGCACCCGCAGCTGCTCCTGGAGGAGCTGCGTGGCCTGCGCCTTGTTGCCGACGCTGAGCTGCACCCGGGCCAGCTCCAGCCGCCACGGCACCAGCCCGGCCGCGTCGATGCCCCAGGTGCGCATCAGCTCGCCGCACCGCCGCAGGTCGGTGATCGCGGCGTGGGGCCGCCGTGCGGCCAGGTGGTGCCGGGCACGGGCGGCCAGGTAGTGCAGGCCCAGCGGGGTGCGGAACACGCCGGGCGGAACCGGGTGGGCGAGCCACCGGTCGGCCTCGGACAACCGGGCCGCCTCGGTCGCGCAGGCGACCAGCGTGGCCAGCGGGCCCGCGACCGCCACGCCCCACGCCGGGGCGGGGATGTCCTCCAGCGCCGTGCGGGCGTGGTGCTCGGCGCCGGGCAGGTCACCGACGCGCAGCGCCGCCTCGGCCCGGACCGCCCGGATGACGGCCCGCCACACCGGGGCGTGCCGGGCGGCCGGCCGGCCGAGCAGGACGTCCCCCCAGGCCGCGGCCCGGTCGGACCGGCCGGCCCACAGCAGCGCCAGCAGGGGAGCGGTCAGCATGCCCAGCGAGCCGTCGTCCGTGTGGTGGCGCTGGAGGAGCTGCTCGGCGGTCGCCACGGTGTCGTTCTCGGCCGTCGGCGTCAGCGCGGTGTGCAGCACCGTCACCGCCTGCAGCAGCGGGCTGATCGTGGTCGGCGCGCTCGCCGCCCGGGCCCACGCGCTCGGGGTCTCCCGCACCGTGGCCAGGTGGTCGGGGTGGGACAGGGCGACCAGCAGCTGCATCATCCGCAGTCGCGCGGCCACGCCGCCCGGGCCGTGTTCATCCTCGGTGGAGAAGCCGCTGACGGCCTCGGCGGCCTCCTCCACGCGACCCTGCCAGAGCAGGTAGGGCACGGCGGACAGGCCGACGTCGCTGGACCGCCCGGCGGCCCGCGCCGTCTCCACCAGCTCGCCGAGCTGCCCGTTCACGGCCAGCGGGTTGACCTGCCAGCGGGCGCTCACCAGCATCTCGGTGGTGGCGGCCCGCTGCCGCTCGTCGACGCACACGCGGGAGACCAGGCGCAGGCAGGCGGCGGCCACGTCGGGGCGGCCCGAGGCCAGGGCGTGTCCGGCGGCGTCCTGCAGCACCGGCACCACCCACGGCGCGTCCGCCCAGCCGGCGGCCACCAGATGCTCGGCGACCACGCTCGGCTCGGCGCCGTGGTCGTGCAGCACCTCGGCGGCCCGCTGGTGCAGGCCGCGCCGCTCGTCGGACGACATGTCGCCGAGGATCGAGTGCAGGATGCGTGGGTGGCGCAACTGGTCGGCCTCCATCAGGCCGGAGGTGCGCAGCACCCGCACCGCCGGGACCGCGGACTCGGGTGCCACGTCGAGGAGGTGACCGAGCAGCTCGGTCGGGGCGGGCCGGTCGAGCACCGCCAGTGCCTGCGCCACCCGGCGTACCCCGGGCTCGTGCCGGTAGAGGCAGCCGAGCACGGCCTGGTCGAACGCGTCGCCGACGGCCGGGCCGGCGCCGTCGCCCGTCCCGCCGCTGGCCCGCTCCTCGAGCAGCGCCCGGGTGAGCAGCGGGTTGCCGCCGGTCATGCCCAGGCAGCGTTCCGCCGTCTCCCGGGCGTCGGCGGCCTCGGGGTCGCCTCCGACGAGCCGGGCGACGGCGTCCACGGTCAGCGGCGGCAGGGTGATCCGGGCGAAGTGCGGCTGGCTGAGCAACTCGGCCCGGAACAGCGGGTGCGGCGGGCGCAGCGTCGACGCCTCGGCGAGCACGACCATGATCCGGGCGTGGCGCAGCCGGCGGGTCACGTAGAGAAGGCAGTGCAACGAGGCCGGGTCCGCGTGGTGCACGTCGTCGACGACGAGGACCAGAGGCCCGGTGCCGGTCAGGTCGAGCAGGGTGGCGAAGAGGCCGTGCAGCAGGGGAGCCCAGGCCCGGTCGCCCGCGGCGGCCTCACCGCCGGGCTCGGGCAGGGACGTGGCGAAGGTGGCGTCGCCCATCAGCTTCTCGACCCGGGCCGCCGCGTCGGGCGCGAGCCGTGCACTGTGGAGCAATTGCCCGATCACTCCCAGGTGGAGCCCGCGCTCCGCCCGTGAGCCCGCAGCGCTCATCACCTGCCCGCCGTTGGCGGCCGCCCACTCGCCGAACGCCTCCAGCAGACTGGTCTTGCCGCTTCCCACCGCGCCGGTGACCAGCGCGACGTGACCTCGCTGCTGCTCCTCGCACGCGCGGAATGCCCGCCGGAGGCGGGTCGTCTGCTCCTCCTGCTGCACCAACACCAGCGTGTCAGCCCTTCTCGTACGCGGTGCGGCGCCGGAACCCCGGCGCTGCCCGACACCGCCCCCTTGCCGGACAGCCGCCCCTCCACCGCGCCCATCGGGGGTAGGGGTGGAGCGCACCGGGCCGCCGTGCCGGGTGGACCTGGAAATTCACTGCCGAACCATGCCGATCACCGGACGGTCCGTGTGCCCAGGCGAGTCTGGCACCGGGGTGGTTGTGCGACAACGGGCGCGGGACCCCATCGTTTCGCGCGCAAACGTGCGGATCTTGTCCGTCGATAGGGGTTGCGCGATGCGCCGCAAGGGGTGTCGAGTTTGGCCGGACGGCCCGAGATGACGACACCGTGAACGACGGGTTTCCGCGGTACGCCTCGACGTTGCCATACCTGGTTCCCGCGCGCATGCCCGACGGACGGAGTGTGACCCGACGAACAGCCGCCCCCGGGTTGGTGGGCGGCTGTTCGTCGGCCGGACCGTGTCGGCGGAAGTCGGTCGGTCCGGGACGGCGCGGGCGGACGGCGCCGGTGGACGGCGGGTGACGGTCAGCGGAACCGTGGTCCGGGGGGACGGCCCCCCGGTTCGCCCAGGCCGGGCGACGGCGGGTGCAGCGGGGTCGCGCCGGGCCGGTGCAGCCGCAGCCGGGCGGCCAGTTCGTTGCGCGAGTTGACGTTCAGCTTCCGGTAGATCCGGGTCAGCCGCTGTTCGATGGCGCTGACCGTCAGGAAGAGTTTCTCGGCGATCTCGCGGTTGGTGTGGCCCTGGGCGGCCAGGGTGGCCACCTGGGACTCCGCGTCGTTGAGCCCGTCGACCACCACCGCCGTGCCCGCGGGGCCTTCGGCCGAACCGGAGCCGGCGGTGGCCGTGCTGGCCCGCAGCAGCGGGATGCCGCACTCCTCGGCGAGGACCCGGGCCGCCCGGGCCGCGGCGCGGGCCTCCCGCCGGTCGCCGGCCTGCTGGTAGGCGTGGCCGAGGTCGGTCAGGTTGTGCGCCAGCTCCACCCGGTCGCCGCACTGCCGCAGCAGCCGGGCGGCGCTGCGCAGGTGGGTGATCCGGTCCGGCCCGTCCTCCGCGGCGGCCAGCACCCGCAGTGCGGCGGCCCGGCAGCGCAGCTGGACGGGTCGCAGCCGGGCCAGCTCCTCCCGGACCAGCTTCCCGGCCTGCTGGCGGCGGCCCATCCGGAGCAGCGCCCGGGCGGACTCCGTCCGCCACGGGACCAGACCCGAGTGGTCCAGCCGCCACGAGGTCATCAACTGCCCGCAGAGCTGGAAGTCGGCCAGCGCGTCCTCGGGGCTTCCCGCGGCGAGAGCGTGCGTCCCGCGGGCGTGCAGGTAGTGCAGCCCGATCGGGGTCTTGAACATCGCCGGCGGGACCGGCACCTGGAGGCAGGCGGCCGCCGCGTCGAGCTCGTGCATGAAGGTGAGGGCCCGTAGGCGGACGGCGAGCGGCATCCCGATCGCCACCCCCCAACCCTTCGGCGAGAGCTGGCCCAGCGCCTCGTCCGCGAGCCGCTCCGCGCGGGGCAGGTCGCCGAGCCGGCCGCTGACGGACGCCCGGAGGACCGCGAGGGTCGCCGATGGCGAGGGGTGGCGTCGGGCGGCCGGATTGCGCCCCAGCCGGTCGCACCAGTCGCCGGCCAGGTCCAGCCGGTCGGCGTAGATCATGGCGATGATGGCGCAGACGCTGGTCCACATGCTCGACTCGTCGTCCAGCCCGCCGGTGGACAGGGCCCGCTCGGCGTCGTCGACCACCGTGGCGTCACCGCGTTCGAGCGCGGCGGACAGCAGGGAGGCTCCCTCGAGCCCGCGCCTGACCTTGGCCATGGTGAACGGGTCCCGGGCGGCGGTGGTGGGCTTGGGCCGGTCGACCGTGACCCCGGGATAGAGGGTGGACATCCAGCCGGTGGTGACGAGCAGCTCGGCCGCGGACCGCGGATCCGCGCTGTCGGCCCGGTCGTTCAGGTGCTGGACGAGTTCGACGGCCTTGTCGACCTCACCGTGCCAGAGCAGGTACTGGATCGGCCCCGCCGCCTGCTCGCTGCCCAGGTGCCCGGCGCGGACGGCGGTGGCGACGCCGATCAGGTGGGGGACCGCCGCCTGCGGGTCGAGCTGCCACTCGGCGCGGGCCAGCGCGGAGCGGATCCGCGCCCGCAGGCAGTCGCCGACGGCGTTCCGGTTCGCCCGGCGCAGATACCGCAGGGCGGTCTCCACCTCGCCGTCGACCAACGCCTGCTCGCCGGCGTCCAGCAGGCTGTGCGCCATCCAGGGCTCGGTCAGCTCGTCGAGCTTGGCCAGGTGCGGCGCGATCCGTGCCTGCGGCGCGCCCTCGTCGTGCAGCAGGCAGGCCGCCTCCAGGTGCAGCCGGGCGCGTTCCTCGGCGGTCATCCCGTCGAGCACCGCCTGACCCACCGCCGGATGCCGCAGCCCCGCCTCGGTGACCAGCCCGGCGCTGGTCGAGCCGTCGACGGCGCCCAGCGCGGACCGCGACCGGGCGCCGACGAGCTGGGGCACCAGGTTGCCGTGCAGGGAGTCGCCGGTCACGGCGAGCACCCGGGCGGCCTCGAGGACCGGATGGTCGCAGCGGTACAGGCAGCTCAGCACGGCTTCCCGGAACGATTCGCCGGCGACGGGGTGGTCCGCGGACCGGGGCGCGGCGGCCTGGTCGTCGGCGAGCGCGTGCACCAGCAGTGGGCTGCCGCCACTGATCCGGTGACTCTCCTCGGCGATGGTTCGGGCGACCGGGACGTCGAGGCGGTGGGCGAGCACCTGGAACGTCCCCTCGACGGTGAGCAGCGGGAGCCGGATGCGGTGCAGCCGCGCGGGTTGCAGCAGCTCGGCGTAGACCTCGGGGCGCCACGGCCTGGTGCGCGGCGCCTCGGTCAGCAGGACCAGCACGGGCAGGCCGGCGATCCGCCGGGCCATGTAGTCGAGGCACCGCAGCGACGCCACGTCGGCGTGGTGGACGTCGTCGACCGCGACGACGAGCGGGCCCCGGGCGGTCAGCTCGAGCAGGGCCCCGCCGATCGCGGCGGTGCTGCGGGCCGTGTCCTCGTCGTCGGTGCCGTCGACGTCGGCCCAGGCGAGGGAGCCCGCGTCCAGCAGCCGCCCGACGCGGGCCCGGTCGTCGGGTTCCAACGACGCGGCCCGGACGAGTTGGCGGACGACCTCCAGCGGGACGGTGCGTTCGGCGCGGGACGCGCTCGCGCCGAGGACGCGCGCCCCGGCCTCGCCGGCGCGCCGGGCGAAGGCCTGCAACAGCGCGGTCTTGCCGGAGCCGACCGGGCCGGTCAGCACGGTCACCGTCCGGCCGGTGGGGGTGCCGCCGGTGGCGATCAGGTCCGCGAGCCGGCGTTCCAGCAGGTCGAGCTGGCACGACCGCTCGGTCAGCTCCATCGACGCGGCCTCCGGAGGAGCGGGCGGCCCGCGGTCACCGGACACGCCAGCTGCCCTGCGCGGCCCTGGAGCTCGACGAAATCGGAGACCGGCAATTCTCGACCCATTCCAGTTTTGGTTATATAGATCGCCGTCGAGGAGTGGCGGGCAGCCATCGACCGACTTGACCGACTGGTGGCTCCGAGTCGCAGCCCGCCAGCGCCGGTGATAATTCCCCAGCTCCTCTCGGCCGGTCTCCCCCTATCGACCGCCGTGATGGTGGGAGTATGGCAGTTCGGCAATTGGGCGGCAAGCCGAGGTTTGTAAAGGATAGGCAAACATCGGTTCGGGTGTCCTTGCCGTCGACATCACGCGTCGGGCGCGGGATTCACAACAGAAAGTCGCCGCCTGATCCCGTAACGTGACCAGGTGTTGCGCCAGTCGTCCAGGTCGCATTTCCTGGCGATGTCGGCCATTGGTTGTCGCGCCTTCCCGTGCTAGGCGTGCGTGAGTCGCCCGCGGGGCCGCGAGCGAGGTCCGTCCCCGCCCGGCCCGGCCGGCCGTGTCGTCATGCCACTCGGGAGCTGCCCGGTCGGCCGCCGGAGGGGTGGGCGGAGCCTCGCGCCCGTCGGATGGGGGCAGTTCAGCCCGGTCGGCCCGGTGGTGGCGGCCGGTTGGGGCGAGCGTCGGCCCCGCCCGGCCGGTCCTCACGAGCGACGTGCGACGCCCCGCGCTCGGGGTCCTGGTCGCGTCGCCGGTCGGTGGCCGGCCCGCCCGTCCCGGTCCGGTTTCCGGGAGGTGCCGGCTGCCTGGTGGGCCGGCGGGAAATTGTGAGAGATCCTCTGTTTGCTCCCGAGGTAATGCGTCCCCCACGCCGATGGCGGTGGTCGCGTCGGCCGGGTGGGAGGGCCTGCGTCACGGCATCGTGCCGGGCATGCCCGATTCGGACCTTTGGGAACATTAAGCGATTATGTTGTTAAAAATGAATTATGCGACCGGTGGTCGTCGGGAGCGGGTGCCGCCGTCGGCGCCGGGCCTGTTTAAAATTGAAGGAAACTGGCTCTTTGGAATTGAAGGAGATTGCCCCCGCGGAACTGATTTTCGTCGTTTCGCGCGGTGGTCGTCCGACAATTCCGCCGTCGATGGGGCTCCATTGTTGACCGCTCCTGGCGGACGGTATTCTCTCCACAGTGTCGCGTGGGCGCCAGAAGGGTCCTGCCGGCCGTCGCCAAAGGCGGGGCCACATCGCGTCCGACCTGGCCCGCCGTCGTCGGCAGGGGACCTGGCCGGGTGGCTAGGGGTTGTGCCGGACCATTGCGCAGCCTAATTTCGGGACACCCGCGTCGATGGCGGGATGGCCGGATATGGGGCTGCTCGAACCCCATGACGTGAAGGGTCCTGTGGCCGTCGTGATGTCCCAGTTGCTGCCGCGACTCGTGCACGTCCCTGGCAGGGGATAACGGGGATGACGCTGCTGCCGGCGCTGCGGGGATCGGGCGCGGACCGGGCCGATGCGGTCAGGGTGGCCGGCGGCACGCTCTCCAGTGAGGCCCTGCTCGGCTGCGTCACCGCGGTCGCCGACCGGATCAGGGACGCCGGCGTGGTCGCGGTCGACGCCACGCCGACCCTGGAGACGGTCGTGGGCATGCTCGGCGCCGTCCACGCGGGCGTTCCGCTCGTGCCACTGCCGCCCGGCGCCGAGCAGCACGAGCGGAACCGCATCCTGCGGCAGTCCGGGACGACGGTGGTCCTCGGAGCGCGCCAGCCCGGCGGCGACCGGCTGCCCACGGTTCCCGTCGACCTGCGCCAGCGCTCCTCGACGCACCATCCCGAGCCCGAGCCGGGCGCCGACGCGGTCATCCTCTACACCGGAGGAGCCGCTGGGCCGTCGCGCGGGGTGCGCATCTCGCGTCGCGCCATCGCCGCCGACCTCGACCTGCTGGCCGACGCCTGGCGCTGGAGCGGGGAGGACGTCGTGGTCCAGGGCGCGCCGCTGTTCCGGGCGTACGGCCTGGTCGTCGGCCTGCTCGGCGCGCTGCGGGCCGGCAGCCGCTTCGTCCACCTCGACCGGAACGCCTGCGCGGGGCCGACCGGCACCATGTACCTGGCGCTGCCCACACAGTGGGCGAGGATCGCGCGGAACGGCCCGCTGGCCCGGTCGCTGGCCACGGCGCGGATCCTGATCTCCGCGGACGCCCCGCTGGCCACCGCCGTGGCCGAGCGACTCCGGCTGCTCACCTCGCACGCACCGGTCCAGGCGTACGGCACGACCGAGACCCTCGTCGCGATGACCGGTCGGGCCGGCGACCCACCGGTCGACGGAGCCGTCGGCACCCCCCTGCCGGGCGTCGAGACCCGGGTGCTGGACCACGAGGACCGGCCCGTGCCGGCCGACGGCGAAGCGGTGGGCGAGCTGAGCGTCCGCGGGCCGACGCTGTTCAGCGGCTACGTCGACGGCGGCGGACGGGACGCGGCTGGTCCCTGGCACGCCACCGGTGACCTGGCAACCGTGGCCGCCGACGGGTCACACCGGATCATCGGACGCCGAGGGCTCGACGTGGTGCACAGCCGCGGCCGGCGGGTGCACGCCGGCCAGGTCGAGGAGGCGTTGATGAACCACCCCGGCGTCCGGGACGCCGCCGTCGTCGGCACGCCGCACCCCACGCTCGGCGAACAGGTCACGGCCTACGTCGTCGCCACCGAGAACCTGACCGCGCAGGTGCTGATCGACCACGTCGGGCGGCACCTCTCGGCCGCCCAACGCCCCCGCCGGGTGCACTTCGTCGACGAGTTGCCCCGCACCGCGCTCGGTCGGATCAGGAAGTCCCTGCTGGTCGCCGCCGGCTGAACCGGCCGGTCGGCACCATGCCCGGCCGGGGCGCGGCAGGCTGGTCCGCGCCGGCTCCTCGTGCAGACGCTCGCCGTGCGGCTGGTCCGCGCCGTGCCGGTGGTTCCGCGACGAGGCGGGCGGCGTCAGCCCTCCACCCAGCCGTGCCGTCGGGCCAGGGCCAGCATCCGGGCACGCACCGCCACGATCTGCGCCCCGGTCAGGTCCGGCACGGAGGTCACCAGCGCCTCCGTGGTCTCCGCGGAGAACGCCCGCTCGGAGAGCACGTCGCACAGGCCGTCCTCGTCGTCCGCGCCGCCCGCGACCTGCCCGCTCTCCCGACCCCGCCCGCCGGCAACCGGCACGCCGGCCCGGGCCGTCCCGGCCCGCTCCCCTGCCGCTGCCGCGCCGACCACCCGCACCAGCACGGCCTTGGGGCCGCGGTCGGTTTCCACCGCGTCATACTCCACCGGGACGCCGGGCGTCAACGACCACTTGTCACCGTCCAGCATGTTCGCGTGCACGAACACGTCGTCGCTGCCGTCGTCCGGGGCGATGAACCCGTAGCCCCGCACCTCGTCGAACCGCACCACCTTGCCAGTGAGCATCGCTTTCCCGCATCCATCCGACCGATCCGCTGTCCCACCCGTGGGTCGGGGCACCCCCCAGACTGGCAGCCGCCCGCGCGGCCCGGCACCCGTACCCGACCCCTATGGTGCACCCTACGGCCGGCGTCGGGGCGGTGCCGGCCGCCGCAGCGCCTAGCATCGGCGACCGTGATCGAGCAGATCCTGCCCTCCACCGTGGCGGTGGCCGAGTCGTTCGCCGACCCCGCCGGCCTGACCCTGTTCCCCGAGGAGGAGGCGCTGGTCGCCGCGTCGGTGGAGAAGCGCCGCCGGGAGTTCACCACCGTGCGGCACTGCGCCCGCCGGGCTCTCGGCGAGCTGGGCTTCCCCCCGGTGCCGATCCTGTCCGGCGTACGGGGCGCCCCGGTCTGGCCGGACGGCGTGGTCGGCAGCATGACGCACTGCGAGGGCTACCGGGCGGCCGTCCTCGGGCGTACGGCGGCCTTCGCCACCCTCGGGGTGGACGCCGAGCCGCACGCGCCGCTGCCCGACGGGGTGCTCGACGCGATCGCCCTGCCGGCCGAGCGGGCCCGCACCGCGGCGCTCACCGCCGCCGACCCGTCGGTCTGCTGGGACCGCCTGCTGTTCAGCGCGAAGGAGTCGGTCTACAAGGCGTGGTTTCCGCTCACCGGCCGGTGGCTGGACTTCGCCGAGGCGGACATCGTGCTCGATCCGGCCGGGACGTTCACCGCCCACCTGCTGGTGCCCGGCCCGGTGCTCGGCGGGGTGCCGGTGGCCGCCTTCGCCGGCCGGTTCCTGGTCGGCCGGGGCCTGGTGGTCACCGCGATCAGCATCCCGGCGGCCGTCTGACCCGCTCGCCCCCACCAGGGTCGCCGACCGACCGACCGACCGGCCGACCGACCGGTCAGTCCGCCAGCAGCCGGTTCTTCTGCACCTTCCCGAGGGCGTTGCGGGGCAGCGCGTCGACCAGGCGCACCTCGCGCGGCCGCTTGTGCGCGGACAGGTGCCGGGCCACGAAGTCCACCAGCTCCGGCCCGTCCACCCCGTCGCCCACCACGTACGCGGTGACCTGCTGGCCGAGGTCCGGGTGCGGGATCCCCACCACGGCGGCCTCCCGGACTCCCGGGTGCGCCAGCAGGGCGTCCTCCACCTCGCCGGCGCCGATCCGGTAGCCGCCGCTCTTGATCAGGTCGGTGGACGCCCGGCCGACGATCCGGTGCCAGCCGTCGGGGTCGACGGTGGCGACGTCGCCCGTGCGGAACCAGCCGTCCGGGGTGCGGCTCGCCGCGTCGGCGTCCGGACGGTTCAGGTACCCGTCGAAGAGGGTGGGGCCGCTGACCTGGAGTTCGCCCATCGCCGCCCCGTCGGCCGGCAGCGTGGCGCCCTGCTCGTCGACCAGCCGCGTCCGCACTCCGGGCAGCGGCAGCCCGACGGTGCCCGACCGACGCGGGCCGTCCGCCCGGGCGCTCACCGTGATCAGGGTTTCGGTCATCCCGTACCGCTCGACGACCCGGTGGCCGGTGAGCGCGGCGAGGTCCGCGAAGACCGCCGCCGGCAGCGCCGCGCTGCCCGAGACGAGCAGCCGCGCCGGGCGCAGGGCCCGCGCCGCGTCGGGGTCGGCGGCGACCCGGGACCACACCGTGGGTACGCCGAAGTACATCGAGCCCCCGGCGGCCGCGTACCGCTCCGGACGCGGCCGGCCGACGTGGTGCAGCCGGCTGCCCAGCCGCAGCGGCCCGAGCACACCGAGCACCAGCCCGTGCACGTGGAACAGCGGCAGGCCGTGCACCAGCAGGTCGTCCGGCGTCCAGGCCCAGGCGTCGGCCAGGCCGTCAAGGCACGCGGCCACCGCGCGGCGGGAGATCACCGCGCCCTTCGGCGCGCCGGTGGTGCCGCTGGTGTAGAGGATCAGCGCGGTGCGGGCCGGGTCCGGCTCCGGGTGCGTGGTGTCCGAGCGCCGGGTCAGGTCGATCGGGACGACGGCCCGGCCCGCGCCGTCGGCCGGGCGCTCCGCGCCGGCCGGGACGAGCAGCGCCGTCGACCCCGAGTCGCGCAGGATGTGGTCCCGTTCCATCGGTCCGGCGTCCGGCGGCACCGGCACGACCGCCGCCCCGGCGGTCAGCGCGCCGACCACCCCGACCACCGTCTCCAGGGTCGCGGTCGCCTCGATCGCCACCCGGTCGACGCCGCGCAGCTCGTCCGCGACCGCCGCGGCCAGGCGGCGCAGCTCCACCCCGGACACCGCCCGGCCGTCGACGCGGATCGCGTCCGGACGCTCGTCGGTGCCTTCCGAGAGCCAGCTCAGCAGCGGCATGGTGCGACCCTTCTCCAGCGGCTCGGGCCCGGCGTCGGATCGGCCGGGCCGTGACCCGGGTCGGAGCAGCCGGGCGTGACCCGGTGCCGGACCGGGGGTCCGGGACGCCGGTAGGGTCGGCGGTGCGCCGGTGGTTCCGGGCGGGTGCGTACGCCCGGCCGGCAGGCCCGGGACGACGATCCCGACCGTAGTCGGGGCGTCCCCCGGCCTGCCACCCCTACCGGCCGGCGAGGTCGGACGGGCGGGAGGTGGCGTCGGTGGCCGGGGAGACGACGGAACGGGTGCCGGTGCCCGCGAGCGTCCGGGCCGTGGTGCTCGACCTCGACGGGGTGCTGGTCGACAGCCTCGCCGTGGCCAGGGAGGCGTTCGCCCTCGCGTACGGCGAGGTGGTCGGCGACGGCGTCGCCCCGGTCGAGGAGTACTGCCGCCACCCGGGCCGGTACCTGCCGGACGTGCTGGAGCTGATGGGCCTGCCGGCGGCGCTGGCCGAGCCGTTCGTCCGGGAGAGCAACCGCCTCGCGCACCGGGTCACCCCCGTCGACGGGGTGACGGAGCTGCTCGGCACGCTGCGGCGGCGGGGGATCGGCCTGGCCGTGGCGACCGGCCGCAGCGGCGTACGGGCCCGGGACCTGCTCGGCCGACTCGACCTGTTGCCGCTCGTCGACCACGTGGTGGGCTCGGACGAGGTGCCCCGGCCCAAGCCCGCACCGGACATCGTGCGGCAGGCGCTGCGGCTGCTCGGGGCCCGGCCGGAGGAGGCGCTCATGGTCGGTGACGCACCGAGCGACCTGCTCAGCGCGCGGGCGGCCGGGGTGGTCGCGGTGGCCGCGCTGTGGGGCGAGTCCGACGAGGAGGCCCTGCGCGCCGCCGGCCCCGACGTCGTGCTGGCCCGGCTGGACGAGCTGCTGCCCCTCTGCCCGGCGCCCGGCCCACCCCACCGCGTCGACGGACACGCGCGGTAACCGGCCAACACCCCTGTCGCCGCGCCCGGCTCGCCGGTCGACACCCCTGTCCCCGGGTCGTATCCCGTTCGAAACCCCCGATTCGTCAACTGATCGATTGATTCGTACCTCCGTTGGACGGATGATGTCGGGCGTCGGCCGGCCTCGCGGGCGGGCCGGCGCTGGCACGTCACCGCAGCCGACGCCGCGATCAGCCGGGGGTCCCGCCCGCCCTGACGGCCGCCCGCACGTGAAGGAGGACCACGCCCATGCCGGTCATCGAAGTCGATCATCTGCAGAAACGGTACGGGGAGAAGGTCGCCGTCGCGGACGTCTCCTTCACCGTCGAGCAGGGCGAGATCTTCGGCGTGCTGGGCCCCAACGGGGCGGGCAAGACCACCACCGTCGAGTGCGTGCAGGGGCTGCGCCGGCCCGACGGCGGCACCATCCGGGTGCTCGGGCTCGACCCGATCCGCGACCGCGCCGAGGTGTGCCAGCGCGTCGGCGCCCAGCTCCAGGAGAGCCAGCTGCCCGACAAGGTGCGGGTGTGGGAGGCGCTGGACCTCTACCGGTCCTTCTACCGCAACCGGGCCGACATCGACGAGCTGCTGACCGGCCTCGGCCTGGCCGAGCAGCGCAACACCTACTTCCAGAAGCTCTCCGGCGGGCAGAAGCAGCGGCTGTCGGTGGCGTTGTCCCTGGTCGGGCGGCCCGAGGTCGCCATCCTCGACGAGCTGACCACGGGGCTCGACCCGCAGGGCCGCCGGGACACCTGGGACCTGGTCGAGCGGATCCGCGACCGGGGCGTCACGGTCGTGCTGGTCACCCACTTCATGGAGGAGGCGGAACGCCTCTGCGACCGGCTCGCGATCATCGACCAGGGGCGGGTGGTGGCGATCGACAGCCCCTCCGGTCTGCTCAACCGGGTGGGTACCGAGCACCGGGTGCACTTCCGGCCCGACGAGCCGGTCCAGGACGCGCTGCTGCTCGGGTTGCCCGACGTGACCGGGGTGTCCCGCGACGGCGCGGAGGTGACGGTGACCGGCACGGCGGACGTGCTCCAGTCGGTCCTGTCCGCGCTCAACGGGGCCGGCATCCGCTACACCGCGCTCCGGGTCGAGCAGCCCAGCCTCGACGACGCGTTCGTGTCCCTCACCGGCCGTGCCGGCCGGACCGCCACGCAGTCCCCGACCGACGGGAGGTCATCGTGAGCGCCCTGACCAAGCTGATCGCCGTCGAGACGAAGCTGTTCCTCCGGGAGCCGGTGTCGCTGTTCTTCGTCTTCGCCCTGCCGATCGGCCTGATGCTCGTCTTCGGGTTGCCGCAACGCGGCGGCACGGCCGCCGGCACCGGGCAGCACGCCGAGCAGACCTTCCTGCCGTCCCTGGCGCTGTCACTGACGATCGGTATGCTCGCGCTCTTCACCCTGCCGATGGCACTCGGCATCTACCGCGAGCGCCGGGTCCTGCGCCGCCTGGCGACCACCCCGGTGCAGCCCGCCCTCCTGCTGGTGGCCCAGGTCGTGGTCAACCTTGTGGCGGGCGTCCTCGGTGCGGTGATCACCTCGATCGCCGTACGGTTCCTGCTGGACCAGCCGGCGCCGGCCAACATCCCCGGCTTCGTGCTGGCGTTCCTGCTCGGGGTGGCCTGCCTCTTCGCCGTCGGGCTGCTGATCGCGGCGCTGGCGCCGTCCGCCCGGGCGGCGCAGTCGATCGGCCCCGCGCTGTTCTTCCCGCTGCTCTTCCTGGCCGGCGCCTGGCTGCCCCGGGACCGGATGCCGGCCGCCCTGGCCCTCATCGCCGACTACTCGCCGCTGGGCGCCACGGTGGACACCATCGGCGCGGCGTGGTCGGGTGCCAGCCCGCAGTGGGGGCAGTTGCTCGCCCTGGCCGTGACGGCCGTGCTCGGCTCCGTGCTGGCGACGCGCTTCTTCCGCTGGGAGTGAGTCGACCGGTGGCCGGCGCCCGGGCGCGCGGAAGCATCGTCGCTGCCCAGGGCGGGTCCTAGGGGTCCGCTAAGGGTGTTCGGGCGGATGTGACCTGGATTACGTTCGCTGCGGAACGGGCGGCCGGCCACCGGAACAACGACGTTCGACCGGAGCGTCCGTTCACCCCGGCAACGGGTGTCGTCAGACCTGTGTGGACGCGTCCGCCGGCCAGCGGCGGGCCCGTCCGAGGTGTGCGGAATGCGACGGAGGTCGTGCCATGAAGGACTTTTCGCAAGCTGATCCGGTCGCCCGGGACGTCGCCGGCGTCATCGATGCCGTCCTGGAGGGCGGCCCGGCCGATCTGCCGGCCGACCTGCGCAGTCACCGGGTGGCGCGGGCGGAGGAGAAGATCAAGGTCCGGCACTACGGAGGGTACGAGCACTTCGAGCGGGGCAACGCCCCGGAGACGGCCGAGGTGCCCGTGGTGTTCCGCTGGACCGGTCGGACCCGGATCGCCGAGTAGCGGAAGGGGGCACGAGTCTCATGAGGTCAGCGAACGACGGGCCGGGGCCCCACCTCTCGGTCAGCGACACGGCCGAGGTAGTCGCCTTCTACACGGACGTCCTCGACGCCGTCCAGCTCCAGCGGGAGTGCCTGCTCGACGGCCGCGTCCTGCACGCGGAACTGGCCGTCGACGGGCACCGGCTGACCGTCAGCGAGTGGGACGGGGCGGGGTCGCCAACCGGGGGCGGGGACGACGTGCTGACCATCGAGCGGACCGACCCCGAGGCGGTGCTGCGGCGGGCGCTCGCCGCCGGTGCCCGCGTCGAACCGCCGGCGGGTCCGGCGCACCAGCCGATCCTGCGCGATCCCGCCGGCCTGTGCTGGACCGTCGTCGGTCCGCGGCGGCCTGCGTAGGCGAACACCGCCGCCCGTCGGGCGACGTGACCAGAGGCGCGGGGGGGGGCCGGGCGCGGGCGCGGGGGGGGGTGGGGGGGGGCGGGGGGAGGCGTGACGCCGACAGGTGCGTGGCGAAACGCCAGGGGAAGTCGGACCGCGACCGTGGGGGCGG